>CACZQI010000082.1 GCA_902783345.1 uncultured Erysipelotrichaceae bacterium | reverse complement strand
CATGTTGAAATTCAATAATCATAACAAGTTTACCATCTAATATTAAAGTCATACCATTTTTAATATCATTAATATTAACGTTCATAATTTACCCTCTCTTATTTCTTTTCTTTAAATACTTGGACTTTTCCACATTTTTTACAGAATTTTTTAATTTCTAACTTATCTGGAGTGTTAGCCTTATTTTTTTCTGTTGGTCTTAAAAAAGAACCACATACAGAACATTTTAATTCAACTCTTTCACGATTTTCATTTTTCTTAGCCATGATTTTGCCTCCTTTTTTCTTGCGTAAGTATTATATCATATTATATTTAATTGGCGCAATAGAAATTAATTATTTTGTTACTTTCACAATATAAAAACCTAAAGATTTATCTATTACCTTAACATTATATTTTTCTGATAAATTTTTAATAACGGTTTTAACACCATGATTAGTTCGCATTACAAACCAAAGTTCTCCTTCTTCATTAAGGTAATTAAAAGCATTGTTAATAATCGTTAAATAAACTTTTTTACCTGCTCTTATTGGAGGATTAGTTATAATAGCGTCATATTTGCCCGTTACATTTTCATAAATATTACTATTTAAAACATTTGCTTCAACTTTATTTTCCTTAAGATTCATCTTACATAAATGAAGTGCTCTATTATTTACATCTATCATATCAACATTTGAGTTCATTATTTTAGCAATAGTTATACCTAAAAAACCAATACCGCATCCAACATCTAATACTTTTATATTCTTTTTACCATATTTAAAATAATTTTCGCCAAGAAGTTTACTTCCTTCATCTATTTTATCTTTAGAAAAAACACCTAAATCACTATTAAAAATAAATTTATAATTTTCATAAGTATACTCTATTTTTCTAAGTTCACTTTTTAAATTTTCATTATTATCAAAATATTGCATAATTCCTCCAAAATAAAACTATTAAAATAAGTATATAATACCTACTTTAATAGTTCAAGTTTTATGAACTAGATAGTTCAAAGGATTATATCTTTGGATTGGCGACCATAAGTATAAGTTACTAGTACTACACTTTTTCGATAATATTATTATAAAAAACTGTTTTGGCTTTTTTTAAGAAAAACTAATAATATTAATATATAACCCTACTATAATCTAAACATTATAGCCTTAATTATTGGTTGCATTTTCAACATCTATTGAATATGAAAATGCCTCTTTTGAATTAGGTTCATTACTCATAAGATTATAATAAGTTTTAATAGTATAATTATGAGTCTTACCTTTTTCTAATTTAATACTACCTGAAATAAGTCCATCTTTATCTAATAGATATCTTTTAGCAATATTTGCTCCTCCATTATCAGATGTTATTTCAAATGATACTCCCTTCTTATCTATATTATTTTTAATATCAACCATTTTTAATTTATAATAAACTACATTATCACCAGTATTTTTTACAGTAAATGTTTTGGTATCACTCCAACCAGGAATAAAATTGGTACCAGTTATCATTTTATCATTATCTTTATATGATACTTCTAAAGATGCAACTTTTTCTGGCTCTACCTTTTTAGTCTTAGAATTCATATGATAATATACAAATGCAATTATTACCCCTATTATGATAATTAAAATTGTTAAACTAATATAAAAGAGTAACTTATTTTTACTTTTCATTTTAATTATCACATCCTACTAAATTATAACATTTTTTAAATAAAAAAGAAACTATTTTTTTAGTTCCCTTTTCATAATCGTTAATTATTAGTTAACAGCGTCTTTTAATTTGCTTCCAGCTTTAAATGATACAGCCATTTTAGCAGGAATTGTAATAGGTGCTTTTGTTAAAGGATTAATACCTTTTCTAGCAGCACGTTTTTTAGCAGTAAAATTACCAAATCCAACTAAAGTAACTTTTCCTTGTTTCTTTAGTCCTTTAGTAACTCCAGCAAGAACAGCATCTAAAGCTTTTAATGCTTCAGCTTTAGTTAAATTTGCTTCTTTTGCTACGAATTCTACTAATTCTTGTTTAGTCATAACGATTACCTCCCTTGTAATAATTTTTGGTTTTTATAAGGCTTAATTACCCTACAAATATAAATTATCAAAAATAATAATAAAATGCAAGAAAAAAAGAGGAATTTTTTGCATTTTTTTCTTTATTTGACACTATTTCCTCTT
The DNA here is from genome assembly GCA_902783345.1 of uncultured Erysipelotrichaceae bacterium. The sequence continues at coordinate 1,687 of CACZQI010000082.1, read as the reverse complement.
TTTTAAATCATAAATGTTAACTATAAAACAATTGCGATTAAATTATTGCTTCCTTTATTAACAATTTTAGTAACTGTATTTGATAGTTTATAACGAGTATTTTCTGGCATCATAGAAAGTTTTGCCTGAATACCTTCTTTAACTATTACATCTAAACTACGGCCAAAGATTTCACTTTTCCAAATACTTGATGGATCTGTTTCATAATCTTTCATAATATAGTCAATAAGTTCTTTACTTTGTAATTCAGTACCAATAATAGGTTCAAAAGTACTTTCAACATCAACTTTCATTAAATGGATGGAAGACGCTACAGCTTTTAATTTAACTCCATAACGAGAACCTTGTTTAATAATTTCAGGAGTTGATAATTTCATATCAGCTAAAGTTGGATAGACAATTCCATAACCAGTTGATTTAGCCATTTTTAAAGCAGACTTAATACTTTCTGTTTCATCTTTATTATCAGCATATTCCATAAAGATTCGAAGTAAACTTCCCTTATCTAAGGTTATGCCACCTAAAACACTTTCTAAAGTTTCATTATATAGTTCATCAGATGATTCTAAATTTAAAGTAACAATACCAGTTGATGTATCAACATTAGATATATAGGCTTTATTTATATAAGGGCTTCCTTCATAATAATTGATAATCTTTTCCGCATCTTTAAGTTTTGATACACTGGTCATACTTTCTTTAATCTTTTCTAGATAATGTGATTTAATAGGATGGTTATTATCTAAGATATGAATCCATGATGGAATATTAACTTCAACATCTAATATAGGGAATTCATATAAAGCAGTTTTTAATATCTCATACATTTCTCTTTCATTCATATCATTTACATTAATTGGCATTACTGGAACATTATAATTATTTGATAAATTACTAGCTAAACGAGTTGTTTCTTCATCATTAGGATGCGTAGTATTTAAAACAATGATAAATGGTTTATTAATACCTTTTAGCTCATTAATAACCTTTTCTTCAGCATCCATATATTCCCCACGAGTAAACTCTCCAATTGAGCCATCAGTTGTAACGACAATACCAATAGTTGAATGGTCTTTAATAACTTTTTCCGTTCCAATTTCAGCTGCTTCAATAAATGGTATTTCTTCACTAAACCAAGGTGTTTTAACTAAACGTGGATTACCTATTTCATCTTCATATCCATTTGCAGATTTAATAACATAACCAACACAATCAATAAGTTTAATATTAGTTGTAAATTCATCAATATTTATAGTAGCACCAGTTGAAGGAATAAATTTAGGTTCAGTAGTCATAATTGTTTTACCAGGAGCAGATTGCGGTATTTCATCAGTACATCTTTTACGAAGTTCATCATCTTCAATATTAGGTAAAATTAAATTTTCAACTACTTTACGAATAAAAGTTGATTTACCAGTTCTTACAGCACCAACTACCCCTAAATATATTTCACCTTTACCCCATGCGGAGATGCTACTTATTATCTCTTTCTTTTCCATATTTAATTCCTTTCTTTAAAAATTATGCATTTAAAAAAAAGATATACCAATTATTTAGAACAAAGGCTAATTTGTGAAACAAATTAGCTCAATTTACCTCACGATAAATTATTTCTACTTCATTGAAGCTTTGGCTTCTCCATAGACCAACTTCCGATAGTCGCTACCGTACTTATTATTTACTTGCT
>CACZQI010000081.1 GCA_902783345.1 uncultured Erysipelotrichaceae bacterium | reverse complement strand
TATTGGCAAGATATGTTATAATTTATCTTGTCAATTTAATTTTGCAGGTGTAGTTTAGTGGTAGAACTTCAGCCTTCCAAGCTGACTATGTGAGTTCGATTCTCATCACCTGCTCCAAATGAAAATAACCTACGATTTTTATTTATCGTAGGTTTTATTTATATATTCTAGGAACTCTTTTACTTATTGAGCAAATAACTTCATATGTAATAGTATCTAAATGCTTAGCAATTTGTTTAATATGATCAATGTCTTTAATAATTACTACTTTATCACCAACTTTAATATTATTATCTACTTTAACAAATAACATATCCATACAAATATTACCAACTATTTTATAGGCTTTATCATTTATATAGACGTTTCGATTAGTATTTTTTCTAATTATTCCATCAGCATATCCAATTGGAATTACAGCAATTCTTTCTTTTCCCTTAACTTTATATGCTCCATTATATCCCACAGTACCATTTTGAACTTCATTTATTTGAATTATTTCACTATATAAACTAAAAGTAGATTTAAAATCAATGTCATCATAATCAATTAATCCATACATAGAAATTCCAAGTCTACATCCATTTGCATAACTTCTTTTAGCATAAAATTCTGTTGCTTCACTTGCTCCTACATGGATGATAGGGATGTCTTTTAGGTTAATATCACTTGTGATTTTTTCAAATTCTTTATATTGATTTATTGTATCTTTTTTATTCGTAGGGTTATACATGTGTGTATATATTCCTTCTAAAATAAATCCCTTTTTTTGTATTAATTTATATATTTCATTAAATTCTTCTTTATTATTAACACCCAATCTATTCATTCCGGTATTAATTTTTATATGTACTTTTAATTTATTATTAGATTTCAAATGTTTTAAATAGTCTAAATTACTTATTGTTATTGTAATATTATTATCTATACAAACAGGAATATATTTAACATCAATAATACTTAAACATAGTATAGGAATAGTTTTAATTTCTTTTCTAATAATTAGGGCTTCATCTAAAGTCGCTACGGCAAGATAATTACAACCAGCATCAATAATAGTTTTAACGGTATTTATATCATTATGACCATAACAATCTGCTTTAACTACTCCAAAATAGTATTGATAATCTTTATATTTTTTAATTAATGCTTTAACATTATATTTTAAATTTTTTAAATTTACTTCGACATATGTGTTTCTATACATTGTTATACACTTCCTTATTTAGTCTTTAAACATAAATCATATTTATTATACTATAAAATAATAAAACAAACTATCTTTTCCATTAAACTAAATAATTTTTATATTTATTAGTATAAATTTTTAGTATTTAAATAAAATAGTAAAAGAATTTATGATTTTTAATAATTTTTACTTGATTTAATTATTTTAATATCATATAATTAGTTATGTATCAAAGAGATGCCTCTTTAGCTCAGTTGGTAGAGCGCACGGCTGTTAACCGTTAGGTCACAGGTCCGAGTCCTGTAAGAGGCGCCATTTAAAAATTACTCACTTTAGTGAGTTTTTTTAATTCCATTATTGATTTAGCAACTATGGCATGCTATAATTTAGTTATCATAGGAGAGTGTTTAATATGGAAAAATTATTCACGAATAATAATGAGTATTTAGATTTTGCTAATGCTTTAGCATATCGTAGAATTAAAAAATTAGAAAGATCCAATAGTGCTTATAATACTGAAGTAGAAGAAGCTTTAACTAAATGTGGTGAAATATTTGAAAAATATGGTTCAGAAACTAACTATATTGCTGATATCATTGATTTAGAATTAAAAGTTCAAAATGGAGAAGCTCAAAAAATAAACTCTGTAGAATTAGAAGATTTATCATTAAGAAGAGAATCACTTTATAATAAATATAATTCTTTTTTAGAAAAGTTACCATTAGATGTTAAAGAAGATTTAGAATTCTACTTCAAAAAAATATTTGATCGTAAATTACGTTATAGTCATGCTTTAGATTTAGTAAATCAAATTAAACGTGAATATCCAGCTTCTGATAATTTAACAGTTGTTGAAATTATGGAACAACCTATCTTTCAAAGTATTTCATCATATTTAAATAAAGATGAAAAAGTAGAAGTGAAAGAAGAAACTCCTATAGTAGAAAAACAAGAAGAAACTAATAACTTACCATATGTAGTTCAAATTAAAAAAGCACCAGAAGAGTTATTAAAAGAAGAAGTTAAAGAAGAACCAGTATTAGAAGAGCCTAAGGAAGAGGGAATAAATTCTAATATCTTTGAAGAAAATAATATTGATGACATAATTCCTTTCTTTAATGAATTACCAGAACAAAAAATAGATACTATTGAACCAAAAGAAGAAATTGAAATGCCAAAGGAAAATGTAGAGGCTGAAGATATATTTACTCCTTTTGAAGATTTACCTTTAATTGAAGAGCCTACTAATGAATTAGGCTTTCAAGAAGAAGTCCCTGCTGAAATAAATGAAGAAGCTCCAAAGGAAATAGATAAAGTTTTACCTGAAGTTAAAGAAGAGAAAGAAGAAGAAAAATTAACTTATACTATGGAAAAAGGTGATACTTTAACTGGTTTAGCGTGTGCGATATGTGAAGATGAAAATGGATGGTATGATATTTTTGAAGCCAATAAAGAAGCACTAGAAGCAAGATTAAAAGAAGCAGGTTTATCAAAAAATGATCCATTTGAAAATAATGAAGAAGTATTTGCTGGATTAACACTTACTATTCCTAATGTTTATGAAAAAGGCAGCCAAACTAAAGGATTAGCCGCTTAAGTAGGAGGTAATTATTATGTATTTTGCTAAAGATGAAATTATTGAATTAAATGATAATCGAAAATATTTAGTATTAGATACCGCTATCATGGAAGATGAAATATATTATAAAGTGCAAGAAATAAATAAGGAAGAGAATATGAAAACTGAAGCACCTATTTATATTACGGCTAATAATAAAGAAGGTAAAATATATATTAATGATAATTTAACAATTGATGAACTAACAAAAATAGAAGAATTATTCAAAGACTAGCGATAGTCTTTTTCTTTTCATATAATATAATAGCATCTAGTTTTATACATAAAAAGTAAATCCCAGAAAGAATAATACCTGGTTAAAATTTGACATTTTGACCCATTATATGGTAGAATAGAACTCGTTCGTCTGGGGAGGGGAACAAAAAATGGAAAAGAATGTATCTTCAGTGAAGATATTAAATATAATTGTATGTTTTATTATTTTAATTACTTTTGCAGTAATTGGAACTAAAGTAAATGTACATGCTGATGAAGTTAATTCATCAAATGATGAGGTATTACCCTCGATTAGCCAATTAGGCTACAAATATCAAGATTTATTACAAAATTATAATTTTACCTTTTATAATCCAAAAGAAGAAATTATAACTTATGATTTAGATTATTATATTAATCAAAATAAAGAAACTATTAAATTCTTTGCTAAAATATTTGATTATAAACTAGAAGATGTAATTTATAATTTAAAACAAAGAGAAAAAGATAATGATGAGTTCATTAGTACAAACATTGGATATTTAAAAGATAAAAATGGTAATTTATATGTATATGATAATTTTGAATATGGTTTAATTGAATACTTTTATGATTTAAATGAAAATCATAAAGATTTAAGACATGTTAATTATGAGCCATATACAGGTTCATCAGATTATGTAGAAAAACTTATTATGTATTATACAAGTATTTATACTAATGTTGATAGAACAACTCTTTTATCTATAGGAGCTGCGGAAAGTGGATATTATAAAGTTAAGTTTATGCTTAAATATAATAACATTTATGGTGGTATGTCTAGTCATGGTTTAATTAAACATAATAATATTGAAATAGGTGTTTTATCGTATGTTCGTATGATGAGCCGTAACTATTATGGTAAAGGATTAGATAATCCTCAATCTATTGGTCGAGTTTATTGTCCAAGAATGGTTGATGGTAAAAAGATTGCTAGTCCACATTGGATAGATTTAGTAAATACTGCTAAGAATAAATATAAAAATTATACTGATGAAATTACTTTAGATAATATTACTAATAATACAGTTATATTGTAGACTTTAAATTAGTCTACTTTTTTTGTATAATAAAGATAGAATAGAAGGTATTATATGAAAAAAATAACTGATTTTGATGTAAATAATAAGAAAGTTATATTAAGATGTGATTTTAACGTTAGTATTAAAGATAATAAGATAATTAGTGATGAGAGAATTGTAGCATCTCTTCCTACTATTAAATATTTAATTCATAATGGAGCTAAAGTAATTATTATGAGTCATTTAGGTAAAGTTAAAAATGAAGAAGATGCTAAAAATAATTCTTTATATTTAGTATATGTTAGATTATGTGAACTACTAAATACTAAAGTTATTTTTTCAAGTAGTACTAAAGGAGAAATACTAGAAGATAAAATCAATTCATTAAAAAATGGAGAGATTTTACTTATGGAAAATACTAGATATGAGGATTTAGTTGATAAAAAAGAAAGTAACTGTGATTTAGATCTTGCTAAATATTGGGCTAGTTTAGGTGATATTTTTATTAATGACGCTTTTGCAATGACTCATAGACGCCATGCTTCTAATTATGGAATAAGTAAGTTTTTACCAACTGGAATTGGCTTTTTAATAGAAAAAGAACTAAGTGGATTAAATATTATTATTAATCCAACAAGACCATTTACAATTTTTATGGGTGGCGCTAAAGTAGAAGATAAGTTAGATTATATTAAAAAATTACTACCTAAGTGTGATAAGTTATTATTAGGCGGTGGTCTTGCTAATTCATTTTTGGCTGTTAATTATAATGTTGGCTTATCCTTATATAATATAGATAAAAAAGAAGAGTTAAAAAAGTTACTTGAAAATAATAAAGACAAAATAATTTTACCATTAGATTTTAAAGTAAAAAATGAAAATAATATTTATGTTAGAGATATTGATGAAATAGATGATAATGATAATATTTTAGATTTAGGTCCTAAAACTCTTTCTATATATAAAGATATCTTGATGGCAAGTAAGACAATCTTTTTAAATGGAACGGCTGGTAAATATGAAGAAACTGGGTTTGAAGAAGGAACTAAAGAAATTTTAGCTAAAATAAATGAACTAAATGTAAATACAGTTATTGGCGGGGGAGATGCAATATCTAGTGCTGAATATTTTAAATTAAAAAACTTTACTTTTATATCAACAGGTGGAGGAGCAACATTAGAATATTTAGCCGAAGGAAAAATGAAATGCTTTGATGAATAAATAAAAATTGTATTTTTAAATATTTTATAGTATAATGTGGGCATGAGAGGTTATTATGGAAGATTTACTAGGTAAAAGCTTAAGCGTACACTGCTATAAGCATAATGGTAAAATCCATAGAACTTGGGATGAAGTATACGTACTTGATGAAACAGAAGACTGTTTAGTTTGTGGTAATGATAGAGTTAAGATAACTGAATCTGATGGCCGCAGTCATAAAACAAAAGAAACAGCCATAATATTCTTTTTTAAAAAAAGATGGTTCCATATAACAGCCCAATTTAAAAATACGGGTTTATACTATAAAGTAGATATGGCAAGTCCATTTTTGATTGATAATGGAATAATTAAATATATTGATTATGATTTAGATTTAAAAGTTTTCCCAGATGGGGAGTTTAGAGTATTAGATCGTAATGAATATAAGTATCACAAAAAAATAATGAAATATTCTGAGAACTTGGATTTAATTCTCCAAAGCGAGCTTACTAGTTTAATCAACATGAAAAGAGCTGAGGTAGGACCATTTAACGAAGCATGCGCTAAAAAGTATTATGAAGAGTACTTAAAGCTAGAAAAATAAAGCCATTTTGAAAAAAATGGTATTTTTTTGCAAAAAAGTATTTACTTTTAAAAAATAAAGGTCTATAATCGTTAATTGTGGGCTTGATAAGGGCCACAAAAATAAAAAATATCAAATTTTACAAAAAAGTGTCAAATTGATATGATATTTTCAAATTTTTTTCATATAATACATTATATGTAATACGGTTAATCTGGCATTATATATGTAAAATGACAAATTTTTGAAAATTGTCAAAAAAAGTCAACTTTTTGTAAAAAAAGTGTTGACTTGATGTTTAAGATTTGGTATATTACTAATGCGCAACTGAAAAAGCGCAGAAATGATCTTTGAAAACTAAGTAAAATGTCAATTATTGAGTAGTCAGATTAAACTTTAGTAAAAAAAGATTTTTTTAT
>CACZQI010000080.1 GCA_902783345.1 uncultured Erysipelotrichaceae bacterium | reverse complement strand
TAATAATGTTTCTTGTAATTCTGCCATTTGAGCAAGAACCTTTTCATCATCTTCGATTCTAAGAGTTGCTAGGGCATCATCACTATTAGTTGTTACATTTAACTCATTGCTTTTAGAGTTTTCACTAGCAATTAAATTAGATAGACTTGCATCAGGTAAGGCAATATAATAGACTGCTAATACTAAAATAAGACTAAATAATGTTAAAAACCACAATTTCTGTTTATTAATCATAATTCCTCCATTAATAAATTATATTAGGTTATATAATTTTTATTACTAAATAAAATAACGTAGTGCTTTTAGCGCTATTCTTATAATTATTCTTATATAAAGCATAAATCCTCCTTTCATTTTTCTTCGCGCATTAAAGGGTTAATTTTCTCCCTCTACTATATATATTACCGGTAAAATGCCAATTTCCTTTTTTTAAAATGCATTTTGTGAATAACTTTTGCATTTTGTGGAAAACTTGTCAAATTTCATTGATAATTTTGCTTATTAATAGTAAGATTTTAATAGGAGTATAATTTATGAAAAGTATATATTTTTATTTTTTGTTCTTTTTTGCATACTGTGTAATTGGATATATTGCGGAAGTAATTTTTGTTTATATTGGCGAGAAAAAATGGGTTAATCGTGGCTTTTTAATTGGGCCTTATTTGCCGATATATGGCTTTGGTGCACTTTTTATTACATTTTTGTTAACGGGTTATTATAATGACCCATTCGTAGTATTTATATTTAGTTTTATTATTTGCTCAATAATTGAGTATTTAACTAGCGTTATTTTAGAGAAAATATTTAAACGAAGATGGTGGGATTATTCATGGCGTAAATATAATATTAATGGGCGTGTATGTTTATTTAATGGTATTTTCTTTGCTATTGGTGGGCTAGTTATTATTTATCTTTTAAATCCTCTAATTTATAGTTTTTTAGATAGTATACCAGAAAATAAAAAATGTATTGCTTCAATTATTTTAGCCATAGTTCTTTCTTTAGATATTATAATTAGTAATATAGATGCTTATAGAGTTAGTAATATTGCTAATAATTTAGAAAAGATTTTAAATGAATATACTAAAAATAAAAATATCAAATTAAATAAAATTAAGACCAGATTATTTGATGCTTTTCCCTATATCGCTAAAAGTGAGCGATTGGTTAAAAGATTAAAATCACTAAAAAAAGATTTCTCAAAGCGAAAAAATTTGCATTAAAAAAATTGCAAATTTTTTTAAGTTTTCCACAAAATGCAAAAGTTTTCCACAAAATGAAAAAATAAAAAAGGAAATTAGCCTTTTACCGGTAATATATATAGTAGAGGGTGAGAAAAGTGAAAGATTTTGTAGAAAGGCAAAATGATATTGCTGATTGTGGAGCGTGCGCATTATCATCATTAATTAAATACTATAATGGCTATGTACCTTTAGAAATTATTAAAGTAGATACTTTAACTAATAGCGAAGGAACTAACTTTTATAATTTAAAAGAAGCGGCTATCAAATATGGTTTTGAAGTTAATGGTTATAATAGTAAAAATATAAGAGTAGTAAATACTCCTTATATTGCGCAGTTAAATATTAATAATATGTATCATTTTGTAGTAGTTTATAAGGTATTTGATAAATACCTACTTTGCATGGATCCTGCAGTAGGTATGAAAAAATACTCTAAAGAAGAATTTAAATCTTTATTTACTGGCAATATTTTAAAATTAAATCCTTTAAATAAGATAGTTAAATATCATAAGAATAATTATTTTAAGAATTTATTATTTAGAACAGTTAAAGATAATCTTTTTAAACTATCTATATTAATATTATTTAGTTTTATTATTATTGGCATATCTTTATTTACAACTTATAGTATCAAATTAATCTTAAATAATAATTATCGATTAATTATCTTATTTATAATACTTTTAGTTGTTAAAAACGCCTTAAATTATCTTAAAAATAATATTATCGCGCATTTAAATAGAAATAATAATATTATTTTAATAAAAGACTATCTTAATCATTTCTTTTATTTACCCTTTAAATATTTGCAGTTAAAATCAAGTGGCGAAATAATATCTCGGATTAGCGACTTAAATAATATTAAAGATTTTTTTACCAAAGAAATAATTAATATCTTTTTAACCTTTATAATATTAGTTGCTAGTTTAATAATTATGTTTAATTTAAGTTTTATTTTAACTTTAATTATCTTTATTAGTAGTTTAATATTCTTATTTATTAATTATTTACTAAATAAAAAATGTTTTAATTATTATCTAAAATATTTAGATAGTTCATCATTCTTAATGGATAACATTATTGAAAGTATTAATAATTTAACATCAATTAAAAATTTAGGTAAAGAAAACTTTTTCTTAAGTAAACTAAATACTTTAGTAGTGAAAAACTCAGATGATAGTTTAAAGTTAGAACAGTTTTTAAATAAATTAAATATTTTATCTAATTTATTTAATGATTTTTGCTTAGTAATAATAATTCTATTTAGTTTTAATAACAATGCTTTAGATATTTTAATATATATCTTATATTATAACTATTTTATTGATAATATAAATTACTATAATAATATTATTCCTAATATAAGCTATTTTAAGAGTGTTTTATCAAGATTAAATGGAATTTACTATTTAGATAAAGAAAAGGTTAATATTGGCTTAAAAGTGCCTAATAATGATATTGAAATAACTAATTTAAGTTATGATATTAATTTAAATAAAATATTTGATAAATATAATTTAAAAATAAATGCTAATGATAAAGTATTAATTAAAGGAATTAATGGGGTAGGTAAATCAACATTATTAAATATTTTAAATGGTAATATTACTGATTATACTGGAGATATTAAAATAGGAAAAGAAAATATTAAAAAAATAAGTAAAAAATCTTTAAAAGAAAATGTTTTATATTGTACTGATGCTGATAATTTATTTACTGATACAATTTATCAAAATATTCTTTTAAATCAAAAATATGATGAAAAGAAATTTAAAAAAATAGAATCTATTTTAGATTTAAAAGAAATAATTAATAAAAAGGAAAATGGTTATAATACAATTGTTAAAAATAATGTAAGTAGGGGAGAAAGGCAAAGGATAATTTTAGCAAGAGCATTATACCAAGATGCTAAAATATTATTATTTGATGAAGCATTATCAGAAATTGGTTATCATTTAAGAAATAAAATAATTAAAAATATTAATAATTATTATCAAGATAAAACAATAATTTATGTAAGTCATAATTTAGAAGGGAATTATTTTGACAAAATCATTAATTTAACTGCTAGAAAGGAAAGGAAAAATGCTTAGCGATAATGAATTAAAGAATATTAGTGGCGGTGCTGTAAGATGGGGCATTTATGCTATAATTGGGGCTGCTGTAAGTTTTATTGCCGGTATTTTAGATGGATATTTTCGTCCTTTAAAATGTAACTAATGGATAATAATAGAATGTTAGAAATAAAAGGTGGCTCTAGTAGTTTAAATGGCAATTTACTTAGTGCTGTATCTAGAGTGCTTACAATCTTTTTAGAAATTGGACGCGCTATTGGTAGTTCAATAAGTAGATATAAATCTGGTAAAAAGTGTTATTAGTTTAGTTCACAAAGTCTAAAATATTTGATATACTTTAAGTGGTGTAAAAATGAACTTAGAAATAAAAAGTATTTTAGAAAAAATTGAGGAAAATGGATTTGAAGCTTATGTGGTAGGTGGTTATGTAAGAGACTTTCTACTAGGCATTCATTCAGTTGACGTTGATATATGCACTAATGCTCTTCCTAAAGATATAATTAATATTTTTAATATTAAAAAGGAAACTACAGAGTATGGTTCAATAAATTTTACTTATGGTGAATATAATTTTGATATTACAACATATCGAAAAGAAAGTGGTTATGAGAACCATAAACCAAACAAGGTTGAATATATTAATAATTTAATTACTGATATTCAAAGAAGAGATTTTACAATTAATGCGTTATGTATGAACAGTGCTGGTTATATATTTGATTACTTAAATGGCAAAGAAGATTTAAACAATCACATTATTAGAACCATTGGTAGTGCTAAAGAAAGACTTAAAGAAGATCCGCTTAGAATGCTAAGGGCTATTAGAATGGCCATAACTTTAGATTTTAAATTGGATGAAGAGATAACTGACTTTATTTCAAATAATAAGGATTTAATTAAGAATTTAAGTTATACAAGAAAAAAGGAAGAATTAGATAAGATATTATCTTCCAAAAATATTTTAAGTGGATTAGAAGTCTTAAAAAAGATGGATTTATTATGGGCACTAGAGATAGATTATGATAAAATAGTAGAAGTGCCTGACCTTTTAGGTATATGGGCGCAACTATCTTTTTCACCTAATTATCCTTTTACGAAAAATAATTTAAATATTATTAAAAGAATTAGGGGAATATTAAACAGTAATGAAATTACTAATTATACTTTATTTAAAGAAGGTTTGTATATTTCATTAGTTGCTGGAGAAATATTAGGTTATGATAAAACAGTTCTTAATAAAAAGTATCAAAATTTAGTTATTAAAAATAATCATGAGTTAAAAATTAATAATAATGATATTATGACCATTTTAAATCTTAAACCAACCTTTAAATTAAAAATAATTCATGATGATTTAATAAATAAAGTATTAGATAAAAAAATTAAGAATAATTATAATGATCTTAAAAATTATATTTTAACTAATTGGAGTGATATTAATGAGCAATAATGTTTTAGAAGGTTTAATTAAAGATAAAGATTATTATTTTAAAAAACAATTATTTCAAATTGTTAAAGACTATAACCTTTCTTTAAATGAATTATTATTAATTATCTATTTTTCTAATCAAGATGTTCCAGTTTTAGACATAAATGAAATTAAAAATGTAATATTATTAGAAGATAAAGAAATATTAGAAAGTTTTACTAGTTTAACTTCTAAAGGCTTAATTGCCGTTAAAATGAGCAAATCTACTGATGGTAAAGTTAATGAAACAATTGATTTATCTAATTTATATAAAGCAATTGTTAGTAATATTAATTTAGATATTAAATCAAAATCTAAAGATAATATTTTTACTATTTTTGAAAAAGAATTTGGACGTGGCCTTAGTGCGATGGAATATGAAGTTATTAATGAATGGGTCAAAAGCGGGATGAGCGAAGAACTTATTATTGAAGCCTTAAAAGAAGCCGTATTTAATGGTGTAAATAACTTAAGATATATTGATAAAATTCTTTATGAATGGGGTAAAAAAGGCTTTAAAACTAAAGCTGATGTAGAAAACAACTTAAAACGCAAAAGAAATAATGAATTAAAAGAAGAAAATAAAGTTTTATTTGATTATAATTGGTTAGAAGATGAAGAGTAGTTTTTATGAAATATTAGATTATTATATTCCATCACCCAAATGTGAACTTGAATATAATAAAGATTACGAATTATTAATTGCGACGGTTTTAAGTGCTCAGTGTACAGATAAAAGAGTTAATATTGTTACAAAAGATTTATTTAGTAAATATGATATTTTTTCTCTGGCTAATGCTAGTATAGAAGATATAAAAAATATTATTAAACCATGTGGGTCTTATACAAAAAAGGCTGATTATATACTTAAAATTGCTAAGATTATAGTTAATAGATATGATGGGCATGTGCCTAATGATAGATTGTTTTTAGAAACACTTCCTGGAGTAGGGCGTAAAACGGCTAATGTAGTTTTAAAAAATTTATATAATGAGCCATGTATACCAGTAGATACCCATGTTATTAGAGTATCAAATCGTTTAGGTATTGTTAAAGATGAAACTAATCCTGATAAAATTGAAAAGGTTTTAATGAAAAAGATACCTAAAGATAAATGGAATAAAGTATCAGAGCAAATTTTATTATTTGGTAGATACCATTGTAAGAGTTTAAATCCAGAATGTGAAGAATGCTTATTTAAAAAAGATTGTAAATACTTTAAAATGAAAAAGAAGTGAAATTTTAAATTCACTTCTTTTTAGCATCCGCTTGTTAAAGTTCTAGATAAGCTTTTAGATTTATTATTATATGTAATAGTATATTGAATATAATAATTTTCATTACAATCTAAAGTTAAACATGATACTTCATTATTCGTTGAATCCCAGCAAGTAGGATTAGATATTTTAGCTTGTTTAGTAACATCATAACCAGAATCCATTACTTTAACAGGACTATTGCCTTCATTTATAAAATCATAATATTCTTGAACAGTCATGCTGCCGGCACCATTTAATTCAACCTTCCAATTGGCTGTTGCACTAGGTGTTATTTCTCCAGTAGGAGTAACTGATACTGTAATACCAGAGCTCATATTATCTTTAAATTTAGAATAACTTGATTTAACCATGAAAGTTTTACTTTCAGAAAGAGTAGCATTATAAGTAAATGATGTATTAGTTGTAAATCCTAAATTAGTATAACCACCAGAAGAATTACTTACGTAAACTTCATAACCAATATTACCAATATTATTTTCATTATATTCTAAGCGTTTTTTCAAATATTTATCAGCAAATGTTTTATATCCTTCTTTAAAATAATTAGTTAAATAATCATTATCTATAGCATCAGGTGTTTTAATTGCGTTCCATGTAAGACTAACTGAACCAATATTATAAGTTGCTTTAAGTCCAGTAGGATTTTCTAATTTGCTAAATCTAGTTGAAACTTCATCAGGAACTGTACCAGCTTTAAAGTATTCAGTACTCTTTAATTTAGAAGGAGTATAATCACTAGCAAGTGCTAGAGGAATTGTTTCAAGTTCAATAGTTGCAGATACAACTGATGATGGTTTAGTCCAAGTATGTCCTGATTCTTGAATTCCTTTAGTAAGTTCTTTAGATAAAGTTTTACGAGCATAACTACCTTTAGATGATGTTAAATAATGTTCTTTAGTAACTTCATTATCGTATCCAACCCATACAGCACAAACATATTGTGGTGAATAAGAAAGTTGCCATGAGTTACCAATGATACTACCTGTAATACCAGCTGCTTTTTTAGCGGCTGCTGATACAGTAGATGTACCAGTTTTACTTGCAATATCAGTACCAGATTTAGAACCAGCCGTAACATTACCAGATGTAACCGCATATTTTAAAATCATATTTATCATATAAGCTGTTGCTTCACTCATAACTGTACGTTTTTCTGGAGTAACAGTATAAATTTCGCCAGTATCTAAAAATTCTACTTTAGTAAATGAATATGGTTCAATGTAAACGCCACCTCTAGCAAAGGCTCCATAGGCTGCTGACATTTGAAGAGGGTTAACGCCATTAAATCCACCAATACTATGTGATTCATTAATAAATGTTGAACCTTTTTCATATTCTGGAGTAATGCCTAAACCAGTAACAAATTTATTAATATCGGCTTGATTTACAGCTTGGAAAGCTTGAAGAGCCGGTATGTTTCTTGATGAAGCAAGTGCAGTTTTAACTGTCATAATACCTTTATAACTATTATCCCAGTTTTTAATATAAGCACCATTACTATAAGTATAAGCATCATCGACTATTGTCGTACCAGTTGACCAGTTTAAATATTCAATTGCAGGGCCATAATCAAAGATTGGTTTTGCAGATGAACCTGGGTGTCTATTAATCATTGTTGCGTAGTTATATACAAGTTCGCCTTGTTTACGAGATGCTCCAACTGCAATTAAAGCGCCAGTTTTAACATCAGTAACCGCTATACCTGCTTGTATTGCATCATCAGCCCATTTAAATGAAGTTTTACCATTATATATATCATTAATTACATCTTGTTTTTCAGGAATCATAGTTGATTCAATTTTCATTGGAACTGTATATGGATCTTTACCAGTTCTTTTCTTTACTTCTTCAATAACAGTATTAATAAATCCTTGATATTTATTAGTTGCAGTACCATTTTTAACAATTAAATCAGCAACTTTTATAGATTTAGCAAGTTCACATTCTTCTTCAGTAATATAACCATGTCTTTGCATTAGATTTAGTACTTGGTTACGACGACTTTCTGCTTTTTCGGGTGAATTATAAGGGTTATATGCCGATGGCGCTTGGAATAATCCAGCAAGTAGGGCAGCTTCGGATAAAGAAACCTCACTAATTGATTTGCCAAAATATTTTTGACTTGCTTGTTCAATTCCATAAACACTACCAAGCTGTGGAATATTTACATATAGTTCAATGATTTGTTCTTTAGTGTAATTCTTTTCTAATTTAAATACGGCAACGTAAATATCTGAAAACTTACGAATAATACCTTTAATTCCAGTTGCCTCATTACCATTAATTCTTTGTTTAGCAATTTGCATTGTTAATGTAGAAGCACCACCAGCCCCAGAAGAACCAGCAAGTTGGCCTAAAGTGGCTTTTAAAAATCTTGCCATGTCTACTCCAGAGTGTTGGAAAAATCTTGAGTCTTCTGTTGCTACTAAAGCATCAATAAATACTTCTGGTAAATCATCATAAGTAACTCTTTCACGATTTTCCGTACCAAGACGCGCAATTTCATTACCTTTAGCATCATAAATTATAGATGCTTCTTTGGTATATAATTTTTCTGCATCAAATTCAGGTGATGAAATTATTATATAGATTAAAAATGCTAATACCGCAAGAAAAACTAAGACTATAAAAAGCATAAATAAAGTTAAAATCTTTTCTCCTAATCTTCCTTTTTTAAAGCGAGCTTTAAACTTTTTAAATTCATTAGCTTTATCAGCGTTTATTAATTCTTTTGGTTTAAATTTTAATTTTTGCTTTTTCATATTAATCCCTTTCTTTCTTTAAATAAAATTCATCAATTATTTTTAAATAATCTAATACTGGATTATATCCGTAATTAATTAAATAGCCATTTTCTTCAATATAAGATAAAGGTATACTTTTTCTTTCATTGTTTATGGTGAAATCAATTATTTTTTCTCCTGGTAATAAGTAAATTTTATTACATATTTCAATAATAAGAAATGCTAAACCATCATGTTTTATAACTCTTTTAATATGTTCAAGTTGATGATGATGAATATTTTCTAAAGGTAAAAACTTTTTATTTAAAGTTTTCTTAGCATCAAAATCAATGTATTTTCCCTTATATAATCCAACATAATCTAAAGTTGATTTTTGATTAAATTTTCCTTTAACAACTTCAGGTGTTCCATGAGCATAACTAACTTTATTAATTTGAATTGGTGTTGGTTTTTTATAAACAACCGCTATATCATTAATCAAATAATAATTATTAGCTTCATTAACCAAATATTCTAAATCCATACCACGGTTAGCATATGAAATTTTGTTTAGATTTTCTTTCTTAATTTTATTTGGATATAACAAATTACTTCACCAATATAAATTATACTTTAAATTGGGAAATTTTTCCATATATTTCGATAATAATTTGCATTTCGTTAACATATCATTTATAATACTTTATGAGTGATATTATGAAAATTGAAAGTTCAAATTTAAATGTAATAGCTGTAAGAACTAGTCAGTATCCTACAGATAAAAAATTAGAATTCCTTTTAGTAGGCCGTAGTAATGTTGGTAAAAGTAGTTTTATTAATACCTTAATTGGACGTAAAAACTATGCTAAAACTTCTAGTACTCCTGGAAAAACTCAGACATTAAATTTTTATTTATGTAATGATGATTTTTATTTAGTAGATGTTCCTGGATATGGTTATGCAAGTACTTCTAAAGCAGTTCAAAAAAAATTTGGTCTAATGATTGAAGAATATTTAACATCTAGAGATAATTTAAAACTGGTTTTTATGCTAATAGATGGTCGAATTAGACCTACTGAAAATGATTTATTAATGTATGATTATTTAAAATATTATAATATTCCAGTGGTAATTATTGCTACTAAATATGACAAAATAAAAGCTAAAGATCGTGAGAAAAATTTAAAATTAATGGAAACTACTTTAAAATTAGATTCCAATGATAAAATTATCTATTTTTCAAGTGTTACGAAAAAAGGTAAAGATGAAATATTATCTTTAATTGAAGAAAATTTAAAGGTTTAGTGGTGAATTTATGAAGAATAAAAAAGGATTTACTTTAGTAGAACTTTTAGCTGTCATAGTTTTACTAGGACTTATTACAGTTTTAGCAGTACCGGCTATTAATAATGCTAATGCTAAAACTAAAGAAAGACTTTACAATACTAAAATAACAACAGCAGAGCAGGCAATTTTAGCGTGGGCCCAAGAAAATGAAAAATGCTTTGTAAGTACTAATGCAATTAGATGTGTAGTAGGTTTAAGTAGTGGTTGCACTGAAAATGGAAATATTGTAAGTTGCACTGTTACAATGGGAACGCTTGCTTCAAATGATTTGATTGGATATGACAAAGAAGTGGATGGAGTTAAACAAGTAATTAATCCTAAAGATAACACTTCAATGAATAATGTCAAGATATCATTTAAATATAATAAAACTAAAAGAACATTCTCATTTAAATAAGATAACGATACTCACTAAAGTAGTGAGTTTTTAAATTGAATTTTCCCTGAAATTATGCTAAAATTACATTGTTTAAGGGGTGAGTCCGATGAGAAAAACCGTTTGTTTAATTGGTAGACCAAATACTGGCAAATCAACTTTGTTTAATCGTTTAGTAAATGAGAAAAAAGCAATAATCGATGATATGCCAGGAGTTACAAGAGATAGAATATATGGAATAGTTAATTACCAAGATAAATCATTTAATTTAATTGATACTGGTGGGATTGATTTAGCCAAAGAAACTTTTAATGAAAGTATTAAAATGCAAGCCGAACTTGCGATGGATGAATCAGATGTCATTGTTTTTGTAATTGATGGAAAAACTGACCTTACCAGTAATGATTTATTAATAGCTAAAATGCTTAAAAAAACTGATAAAAAGGTTATTGTAGCAGTAAATAAAATAGATGATGATAAACATAATGATAGTATTTATAATTATTATGAACTAGGATTTGATAAATATATTGGAATAAGCGCTGAACATAAAAGAGGAATTAACGAATTACTTAATGAAATTACGGATGGTTTTAACCCATATACGACTGAAGAAAGTGAGCCAATCTTAAAGTTTTCTATCATTGGAAGACCTAATGTGGGTAAAAGCTCACTTATTAATGCTTTACTTAATGAAGATAGGGTAATTGTTTCCAATGAAGCCGGAACTACTAGAGATGCTATTGATACTAGATTTACTTATTTAAAACAAGATTTTATTGCTATTGATACAGCTGGAATGCGTAAAAAAGGTAAAATTTATGAGCAAATTGAAAAATATAGTCTTATCCGTTCACTAAAAGCAATTGAAAGATCTGATGTTTGTGTTTTAGTTATTAATGCTGAAGAAGGTATTATCGAACATGATAAGCATATTGCTAGTTATGCAATAAATGCTGGAAAAGCAGTTGTAATTGTTATTAATAAATGGGATTTAATTGAAAATAAAGATGAAGAGATGAAAAAATGGATAAAAAGCGTACGAAATAACTTTCAGTTTATGCCATATGCTAGTATCGTCTTTTTATCATCAAAAACTAAAAGTCGTATTCACACATTAATGCCAGAAATTATTAAGGCTTATGAAAATGCTAATAAAGAAGTTAAAACAAGTGCTTTAAATGATGTTATTCGTGAAGCAGTTGCTATTCATGAACCACCTTC
>CACZQI010000079.1 GCA_902783345.1 uncultured Erysipelotrichaceae bacterium | reverse complement strand
TCGTTAACTGCAAGTGCCCTAAGTGCGGCGGTGATGCAAAGCGGGAGACAGATACAATGCCGCAGTGGGCAGGATCATCATGGTATTTCTTAAGATATATTGACCCAAATAATAATGAAGAAATAGCCAATATGGAAAAACTTAAATACTGGATGCCAGTTGATTGGTATAATGGTGGTATGGAGCATGTTACAAGACACTTAATTTATTCTAGATTCTGGCATAAATTCTTATATGATATTGGTGTAGTGCCATGCCCTGAACCATATGCTAAAAGAACTGCTCAAGGTTTAATTTTAGGACCTGATGGTGAAAAAATGAGTAAAAGTCGTGGCAATGTTATTGATCCACTTGATGTAATTGATGAATATGGTGCTGATACCTTAAGAACATATATCTTATTTATGGGTGATTATGGAGTAGAATGTCCTTGGAATGAAGATGCGATAAGAGGCGTTTCTAGATTCTTAGATCGAGTAGTTAAATTAGGAGATAGAGTTAAAGAAGGCGAATTATCAAAAGACATTGAAAATACAATTCATAAAACAATAAAGAAAGTATCTTTAGATATTGAAGCTATGAAATATAATACAGCTATTGCTGAACTTATGAAACTTGTTAATGCTTATTATGAAAAAGAGAATATTACGACTAGTGATTATGAAGTATTAATTAAATTATTATATCCATTTGCTCCTCATATGATGGAAGAGTTAAATGAAAGTGTATTACATAAAGATTCATTAGTTTATGCATCATGGCCAGAATATGATGAAGCTAAAACTATTGATAGTGAATACAAAATAGGTGTTCAAGTTAATGGAAAACTTAGAGCAACTATTATGGTCAATGAAAATGATACTGAAGATGCAATTAAAGAAAAGGCATTAAATGAAGAAAATATTATAAAACATATAGAAGGAAAAGAAATAGTTAAAGTTATAGTTGTACCAAGAAGAATAGTTAGTGTTGTTGTTAAATAACGCTAACTTTTTTGATAAAAAAACTTTTTGCATTTTTATAAAAATATGCTATAATTTAATTATTAAGGTAGGTTAGTGTGTATGTATAATTTAACAAATGAAGAATTTGCTAGTGTTGACTATGGACAAATAACTAGTTTAGTAGCAACATATGGCTTAGTAGTAGGCTTAATAAGTTTATTATCAATAGTAGAATTATGGATTATTTTTAAGAAATGTGGTAAAAAAGGATGGCTTTCTATTGTTCCAATTGCAAATTTATGGACATTATTTAAAATAGTTGATTTGCCAGGATGGTTATCACTAATTCCAATTGCTAATGGAGTAGGTTTAATTGTGGCTTTAATTAAACTACCAAATAAAAAGTTTGGTAAAGGATTAGGCTTTGGTATAGGTACTTTAATTTTTCCTGTTATCTTTTTAGGAGTTTTAGCTTTTGCTAAAAATAAAGATGGGGTAGTTGAAGAACCAAAAACACCAGCTATGGATGTGCCAGGAGAAATTGCTGTAGCACGAGAAGCACCAGTTGCGCCTACTATGCCAGAAATGGCTATGGAAAGTCCAGTAATTCCAGAAGTACCACAAGTGTCAGAAACACCTGTGGCTTCAGCAGAAGTTAGTGCTCCAGTTCCAGATTTAATGGCTGCTCCAACTGCAGAAGAACTTGCACCAGTACAAGAACCAGTTGTAAGTGCTCCTATGGAAGAAGCACCAGCCTTAAATTTAGAAGAAACAATTGTAGCGCCAATTGTAGAAGCACCAGCTCCAGTAGAACCTGAAGTTAAAGAAGCAGAAGTAGTTAATGCATTTGAAATGCCTGTTCCAGAGCCAGAAAATGCAGTTATAAATGATAATATGATGGGAAATGAAAATCCTATTAGTCTTGATACATTAACTGAAACTCGAGCTATGGAAACGCCTTTAAATGCAGCACCAGTTGTAGAACCAGAAGTTACTCCAGCACCAGTAAATGATGTTGCTCCTGAAACGCAAGAATCAAATGTTAACATTTTTGATATTCCAAATGAAGAAGCACCTAATTTAAATCCTCTTGAAACGCCAGCACCAGTAACTCCAGTAGAGGAAAATCCTAATGTACCAAAAATTGATGCTGATTTAGAAGCAACATTTGAACTACCTAAAATGGCTAATGAAATAATTAATAGTGATATTACTGAAACAAAAACTTGTCCTACTTGCGGACATGTAAATGAATATACTAATAAAGTATGTGCTATGTGTGGAAGTAATTTAGAATAACTAGCTTAAAGTTAGTTGTTTTTTTATGTTATAATTAAAAAGAGGTTGATTTTATGCAAGGTAAACTAATAGTTATTGAAGGAACTAACTCATCAGGTAAACAAACACAAGCAGATATGCTTGTAAATCGTTTAAATCAAAATGGTTTTAATAGTGAAAGAAAAAGTTTTCCTGATTATGAAAGTCCAACAGGAAAGATTATTGGAGAGTGCCTTCTAGGTAAAAATAAACAGCCTTTATTTTTTGAAGGAATAGATAACGTACCACCTAAAGTAGCCGCTTTATATTATGCAGCCGATAGAGCTTATAATATTGATAAAATTAAAGAATTATTAAATAGCGGTATCAATGTTATCTTAGATCGTTATGTAGAATCAAATATGGCATATCAAGCAGCTAAATTTGATAAAACATCTGATAAAATTAATATGCTTTTATGGATGGAACAATTAGAATTTAATCTTTTAGATTTACCACGTCCTGATAAAGTAATATTTTTATACTTACCATATGAATATCGTAAAGATAAAGATGAATACTCAAAAAATATTAAAAATGCTGAAATGGTTTATAGTTTAATGGCTGAAAGATATGGCTTTGAAATTATCAATTGTATTAAAAATGATGAAATAAGAACTATTGAAGATATTCATGAAGAAATATATTATAATGTCCATAAGTACCTTGTAAAATAAATGACAATAAAGTGATAAATAATAGTAAAATGCTAAAATAATGATTTATAATATTTATAGACTTACAAAAAGAGCCATTTTTTGCATTTCTACTTTTTTATAGTTTAAGTAGGAGGCGAATAATGTTAGTTAAAGTATTTGATGAATCTCATGAAAAAGATTTAGAAAATTCCATTAATTCTTTTTTGTTAAGTGATATTGAACTTATAGACATTAAATACAGTGTTGCAATAACTGCTGTTGGAGAAGATCAAATATATTGCTTTACTGCTCTAGTGTTATATAGAAAATTGAGTGAAGATTAATGAAAAAAAATAGTTTTATTGCAGGAACTTTTATCGCAACATTATCCTTAGTACTTGTTAAAGTGTTAGGGATGCTTTATGTTGTTCCTTTTTATGCTATAGTTGGATCTAAAGGTGGAGCCTTATATAGTTATGCTTATAATATTTATAATATCTTTTTATTAATATCAGCAGCAGGCATTCCTAGTGCAATTAGTAAAATAATTAGTGAATATGATGCTTTAGGTCATTATGAGGCTAAAAACAGGGCTTTTAACTTAGCTAAAAGATTAATTATGGCTATTTCGGCTTTAACATTTATTATATTATTTGTTTTTGCCGAAGAAATAGGCGCTTTTATTATTGGTGACTTAAAAGGCGGCAATACAATTGAAGATGTTGGTTTTGTTATTAGATGTGTATCATTTGCCGTACTTTTAATACCACATTTAAGTGTAACTAAGGGATATTTTCAAGGACATAAATATATTGGGCCATCTAGTACTTCAAATTTAATTGAGCAAGTAGTTAGAATATTTGTTATTTTAGTTGGTTCTTATATTGCTTTAAAAGTATTACATTCAAGTTTACCAGTAGCCGTAGGTATAGCCGTATCAGGTGCTTTCTTTGGCGGATTAGTTGCTTATATTTACCTTCATCATAAAATGGTTAAACATAAAAAAGAACTTAATATGGATAAAGAGTATCAAAAAGATAATATTACTAATAAAGAAATAATAAAAGAAATAATTAAATATGCCGTTCCTTTCATTATTATTAATATAGTTGGTTCAATTTATAGTTTTACCGATATGATATTAATTTTAAGAACTTTAACTCATTTAGGGTTTGATGCTGAATCTATTGAGTTTATTACTAGTGTTATCTCAACTTGGGGTGGTAAAATTGCGATGATTGTTAACTCAATTGCTAGTGGAATGAGTTATGCATTAATACCAATGATAGTATCTGCTTATGCAGTGCGTAATTTTAAAGAATTAAATGAGCATTTAAATAAAGCCTTACAAATAATAGTATTTGTATCTTTACCAATGACAATTGGTTTATCAATTCTAGCAACTCCTGTTTGGACACTTTTCTATAATACTAATCCATATGGAGGCGCTATCCTTAAAATAATGATTTTTAATGCACTT
Organism: uncultured Erysipelotrichaceae bacterium; assembly: GCA_902783345.1. The sequence goes on along the minus strand of CACZQI010000079.1, from coordinate 955 downwards.
TTAGGTAATATTACGATGATAGCTAATGCTACACTTCAAAGTTCTAATAGATTTAAATTAGTATATTTAAATAATATAATTGGACTAGCCTTAAATGCTTTATTAGATGTACCATTAATGCTTTTATGCCATAAAATAGGTATTGGAGCTTTTTATGGCGCAATATTTGCATCTAGTATAGGTTATATAACATCTATTTATATTAGTTTACATTTTATTCAAAAAGAAGATGGCTTTAAATTAAATTATAAAGAAACATTTAAAGTAGTAGGTAAAATAATACTACCAGCTTTAACTATGACTTTAGTTTTATTAATAACTAAAAGATTTATTAATTTCGATATTTATACTAAACTTGGTAGTTTAATAACTGTTCTTATTAATGCCGTAATAGGTGCAGTTATCTATATCGGAATTAGTTATAAAATGGGACTTATTGAAAATATTTTTGGTAAAGAATACATCAATAAATTAATAAAAAAACTTACTTTAGGTAAGTTTCCAAGAAATTAAACCATATACATTGGATTATTATTAAATTCGTCGATATTAATATTATTAGATTGATTATCTCCTTCTAAACGATTTATTCTGGCTTCTAAACGGTTAATTTGTCTTTCTATTTTAGAAAGTCTTGCATCAATATCACTATACATGTTAGTATTAGGCATAGCAGGTCCTGCATAAAAGTTGGAATTGGCTTGGAATGATTGATTTGGCATTCCCATATTCATCATCATATTATTAGGAAAACCGGTATTATAACTATTCATACTATATTCAGAAAAAAATGAATTACGATCTTTTTTCATGTTTCACCTCTAAAATAATATATGTGAAACTATGATATTTGTTTAACAAAGGAGTATTTATGAGATTAAGAAATGTTAAAAATGCAAAAGAAATTATTGAAAATAGTGATTTAGTTGTTAAAACTAATCCTTTTAATAGTGAT
>CACZQI010000078.1 GCA_902783345.1 uncultured Erysipelotrichaceae bacterium | reverse complement strand
TAATCCCATAATTCCAAATTTATCTTTTAATTTATTTTTATCACAATTAGCAATATCACCAATCGTAAAGAGACCCAAATTATTTAAATTCTTTTCCATTCTAGGACCGATACCCCACATTTTAGATAAAGGTGTAATGGGCCATAATTTATCTTTAACATCTTCATATGACCATATAGCAATATTATTAGGATTATGTTTAGCTTCAATATCCATAGCTACTTTAGCAAGTAATAGATTAGGCCCAATACCAGCAGTAGTGGTAAGATGAGTTTTTTCTTTAATTCTATTAATTATATCAAGAGCTAGTTCATAAGATGTTTTATGATATAACTTTAAATATTTTGAAACATCTAAAAAGACTTCATCTATTGAATAAACATGCATATCTTCTTTAGCAACAAATTCTAAATAAACACTTAATACTTCTTTACTTTTCTTTATATATAAACTCATACGAGGAGGTGCTTTAATTATTTTAATATGTTTGGGAATATTGTAATTTCCAAGTTCATAAACACGGCATCGACCAGGAACGCCAAATTGTTTTAAAAAAGGGGTAACAGCTAAAGTAATTGCACCATTACGATTAGGGTCACAAACAACAAGGGGAGTAGTAAAAGGGTCAAGACCTCTTTCAATGCATTCACAAGATGCAAAAAAACTTTTTAAATCAATCGCAATGATATTATTTCCCATTTGGCATCACCACCTAAATTATAGAACATTTGTACTATAAAGTCAAAAGCCAATTATTGGTAAAAAAATAAAATTTAAGAAATTTAAAATTTGTAAGCAATCCCTTTAAATATCTAAGATTGTTCAATATTTATACTTGACTTTTATATCTATCAAAATTTATAATATGGTTGTAAGTGTAAGAAGGTTTAAGTGTTTTTTCATCCTTTCGATTTTTAGAAATAAAATGAAGAAGGGTGGTGGTATTATGGTTGATGCGAGAAATAATATTCTTAAGGTTCACCATATTATCACTGTTAGTATTAACTTTACTATTAGTAGGAATGCTAATAGTAACTATCATCAAGATATAACTAATAAATAACAAAAAAGACACTACCTTTTGGTAGGGTCCCAACACTCGAAAGGGTGGAAAGACCTTAAAAGGGGGTCCTTCTTCCTTACAACTATATTATATCAGTAAATTATCAAATTATTCAAGTATAAACTTAAAGGTGGTGGTAATATGTATGCTGATGTATTAGTAGAGTATGGGGCCAAAGCTTTAGATCAAAAATTTACTTATCTTATACCAGATAAATTAAAAAATGATATTAAAGTTGGAATGAAAGTAGTTGTTCCTTTTGGTAAAATGACAATCAATGGTTTTGTCCTTAAGATTAAAAATGAAACTGATGCTGAGAATTTAAAAGAAATAATTGATATTCCTAAAGAAAACTTTGTTTTAAATGAAGAGTTATTATCACTTGGTTCTTACATTAAAGAAACTACACTGTGCTCACTTATTAGTGCTTATCAATGTATGTTACCATCATCTATGAAAGTTAAAACAATTAAAAGTAATTATCAAAAATATGATGAATATCTAACGATAACTTCGAAAGAAACTGCTATAGACTTTATTAAAGCAAATCCTCGTAAGGTTAAGCAAACTGATTTATTAAATACTTTATTAAATAAAGAAAAAGTTTTAAAAAAAGATTATTCTTCTTTGGTAGTAAATAAATTATTAGAATTAAATTTAATTAAAATTATTAAAGAAAATAAATATCGTATTAATAAGGATAAAAAAGAATTTATTAGTTTAAAACTTACTAAAGAACAAGAAGAAGCAGTAAATACTATTCAAAAGTCTTTTAATAAAAGTGATGCCTTTTTACTTTATGGAATAACTGGTTCAGGTAAGACTGAAGTTTATATGAACTTAATTGAAAAGGTTATTAAAAGTGGAAAAGAAGCCATTATGTTAGTTCCTGAAATTAGTTTGACAACGCAAATAGTAAACCGTTTTTATGATCGTTTTGGTGATAAAGTAGCCATTTTTCATAGTAGTTTATCAGAAGGAGAAAAGTACGATGAATATCATAAAATTTTAAATGGTGATGTTAAAATTGTAGTTGGAACTAGAAGTGCGATATTTGTACCATTTCAAAATATTGGTTTAATAATTTTAGATGAAGAGCAAAGTACTAATTATAAACAAGATTCTTCTCCTAGATATCATGCTAAAGATATTGCTTTAAAAAGAAGTGAGTATCATAAATGCCCCGTTATTTTAGGCAGTGCAACTCCATCACTTGAAAGTATGGCTAGGGGACTCAAAGGTGTTTATAAACTTTTAACTTTATCCAAAAGAATCGGTAGTGCTAAACTACCTAACATAAATATAGTTGATATGCAAAAAGAATATCAAAAAGGTAATATGATAATTAGTGATACTTTAGATAAAGAAATAAGAAAAAGGTTAGATAAAAAAGAACAAGTTATTATCTTTTTAAATAGAAGAGGATTTAATACCATTATTACTTGTAAAAATTGTGGATATACTTTTAAATGTCCACATTGTGATATTACCTTAACATATCATAAAAGTAGTAATCATTTAAGATGTCATTATTGTGGATATACAATGATTAATACCGATATTTGTCCTACTTGTCATGAAAAAGCCTTATCTAATTATGGACTTGGTACCGAAAAATTAGAAGAAGAATTAAAAACTAGATATGATGCTAGAGTTATTCGGATGGATATTGATACAACAACTAAAAAAGGTAGTCAAGAAGAAATAATTAAAACAATTGAAGAAGGTAATGCGGATATTATTGTTGGCACCCAAATGATTAGTAAAGGTTTTGACTTTCCACGTGTTACTTTAGTAGGCATTATTAATGCTGATGAATCACTTTATATACCTGATTTTAGAAGTGGAGAAAGAACTTTTGAACTTTTAACCCAAACAGCAGGGCGCTCTGGTCGTAAAGATATAGAAGGTAGTGTTATTATTCAAACCTTTAATCCAGAAAATAAAACTTTAAATTATGTTAAAAATGCTGATTATGAAGGTTTATTTAATTATGAAATGAGTATTAGAAAATGTTTGAAATATCCACCATATTATTATTTAACGCTTATTAAAATTACATCTAAAGATTATGATTTAGCATCTAAAGAAGCTACTAAAGCCTTTAAGTTTTTAAATAGTAAACTTACAAATGCCATCATCTTAGGGCCAACTACAGCTAGAATGTTTAAATTTAATAATGTTTATCGTTTTCAAATTATTTTAAAATATAAAAATTATGAAGATATAAAAAGCATTTTATTAGAGCTTGATGACATTTATAAAACTAATAGTAAAGTAAATATTGAAATAGATAATAATCCTTCAAGAATTTAAAAAAGATATCACGATTGATATCTTTTTACATGTTTTTATTATAAGTATTTGTTAAATTAGCACTCATTTCAGTAATTATTTGGTTAATAATATTAGATACATCATCTTCAGTTAAAAGTCTTTGAGCATATACTTTAGTATCATTTTCATGAAGAGTATAATTAGTAACTAAAGTTTTATTATATTTGGCTAAGTAAGATAAAACTAATGCTCTATATTCTTCTAAAGATTCATTATCATTAATTGTTTTTGCTTCAGGACCATACTTTATATATTTAAATGAACCCACAGCACTACCATCTGCTTCTTTAACTGAATTTTGGCAAACCATAATATTATATCTTAAATTATTTTTTAAACTACCAGTATATTTAGAATATTCATTTAAACTTTGATTTTCATTTAACTCATAATTATAAACTGTGCGACTAGAGTTTAAAGAGCGCCACTCATCACTAATACCAAGAGGATTATCTTTATTTATTTGGCCATCTTTCATATTCATAGCTAGTAAAATAACAACTTTTGATGTATTTTCACCATACATTTTAGAGTATTTGCGAATAGTTTCCATTAAATCACTATTAGTCATAATCGCTTTAATATTTTCATTAATTTCTTTATTTTCAATATTTTCAACTACATTTAAATAAATAGGAGAGTTTTTCTTAGCATAATTATAAATATTATTAATTAAGTCCTTATCTTCTAAAATATTGTTTAAAACCTTAGATTGTTCTTCTTCTGGAACACTAGCTAAAGCATTTTCAAAATAATTAATTACTAATCCTTCAAAAGTAAATCCATAATCATCGATAGTTTGATATTTTATTTTTAAATGGTTAATTAAATCATTAACATTATTTACACTTATAGTGCTTTCAATTTGTTTATTGTTAAAATTATTTTGGGGAAAAACTATATCTTTATCATTTTTAGTTAGGGCATGAGCTGATAGGGCACTAACTAAAAGAGTACTTGCTAAAATTAAAGTCGCTTTTTCTTTATTTAAAACTTTAGGGTGATTATTGCAAGCATGCTTAGCATTATAATTCATTATGTGCCTCCTTTAAATATTCATCTAAATAATTCCATTCATATTCTTCTTCTACAGGTGTAAGATTTACATTACCATTATTTATTTGATATCTTGATGCATAAATATTAACCCCATCATTAGTATAAATAATATAATCATATAAAATATTTTTGGGATTTAATACTTTAATTATTTTATATTCTTCACCATTTTCTTCAAACTTAAATGAATCACTATTCATAATATTTATTCACCTTCTTATTATAAGAATAGCAAATAATAAGTAAATAGTTTTTTAAATGAAAAGATATTTACATTAAATTGACATTTTTATATATTGGTTTATAAATAAAAAATTTAAAAGATAACTAGTTCTTTTTTTATGAATATGATAAAATTATAATGAAGGTGATAACTTTGAAAGATTTAAAAGTTATTTTTATGGGAACGCCTTCATTTAGCGTTCCAATATTAGAAAATTTAATTAAAAATGCTAATGTTTTAGGTGTTGTGACTGTTCCTGATGCTTTGATAGGGAGAAAAAAAGTTCTTACTGCAAGTCCGATAAAAATGTGCGCACAAAAATATAATATTCCGGTTTTTACTCCCGTTAAATTAAAAGAGGATTATGAAAGTATTTTAGAACTAAATCCAGATATTATAATTACTTGTGCTTATGGGCAAATTGTGCCAAAAGTCATTTTAGATGCTCCAAAATATGGATGCATTAATATCCATGCATCACTACTTCCTAAATATCGTGGGGCTTCTCCCATTCAAAGTGCGATTATAAATGGGGAAAAAGAAACTGGTATAACATTAATGTATATGGCAGAAGGGTTAGATACTGGTGATATTATTAAAGAAAAAAGTATTAAAATAGATGATGTAGATAATTTAGAAACGCTTTCTAATAAACTTAGTATATTAGCATCTAATATGATTATTGAAGAGCTACCTAATATTATAAATGGAAAAAGTGAAAGAATACCTCAAGATAATGATCAAGCAACTTATGTTGGACTTATTAAAAGAGAAGATGAACATTTAGATTTTAATATTCCTGCCATAGATGTTTATAATAAAGTGCGCGCTTTTGCTCCAAGTCCACTTGCTAATTTTGTTTTAGATGATTTAGAGTATAAAGTAGGTTTATGTGAAGTTACTAATGAAAGTGGATCAGCTGGATTAATAATAAGTGAAGATAAAAATAGTTTTACAATTGCTTGCCAAGTTAATGCCATTAAAATACTTAAGATTAAACCTTTAGGTAAAAATTTAATGGATGTTAAAGACTTTAAAAATGGCTATCACGATAAACTTGTTGGAAAGGTAGTTAAATGAAAAAGCAAGATAAAGAAGAGCGTATAACATTTAAAATGTTATGGAATCATCCTTTTTATAATTCATTAATGAAACTTGGTATTTGGTTTGTTTTCTTTCTAATTCTTTATATTGTAATGACTGTTGGTAGTCACCCTAAAGAAAATATTAAAAAAGAAGAAGATAAGCCTACTATAAAGTATTCATATATTGATATGAAAAAAGATTTATTAAATAATGAACTAAGTATAAATTATACAATAGGCAATTATTTAATTACCGGTCTTATTAATAATAATATTTTAACTGGAACTTTAGAAGATAGCGATGATAATTTAGTTAAAATTAAATATGATGGTAATAATTTATATCAAATAAAAAAAGATGAGGAAAACATTAATAATGAATTACTAAGTAGTGTTAATTTAAATTACTTATTACCATCTAAAATAATGAATATTATTGATGATCCTAAAGTAATTGGTCTTAAAAGTGCTGATGAACTAACCTATAGTTATAATATTGATAATGCTTCAATAAGTGTTTATTTAAATGAAAGTCGAATTGAAAAAATAATAATTTTAGATAATGATTTAACATATAATCTAAAATATAAAGAGGTAGTAAATGAAAAATAAAAAATTTATAATTTGTTTAATAATTATTGGCTTGTTATCTTTTGGAACGCTTAATTTAAAACCAAAAGCTGATTCAGGATGGGATTCATCTTATGATAGTGGTGGTAGCTGGGACTCTGGTTCATCATGGGATTCAGGGTCATCATGGGACTCAGGTTCTTCTTGGTCTAGTAGTAGTTCTAGTTCTGGTAGCGGAGAACTTACACCATTTTCTTTATTAATTACTATTTTTATAATTATTATCATTATAATAGCGTCATCTAAAGGTAAGGGCACTAGTTCAAATTATGTTAGTAGTAATTCTTACGTTGAACTGCCTGATGATGTTATAAATTCATTTGGTATTAATAAAGAAGCCTTTAAACAAATGGTTTATGAAAAATATGTTCAAATCCAAGAAGATTGGATGAACTTTAATTACGATGGCCTTTCAAAAAATTTAACTAATGAATTATATAATACATATATGATGCAATTAGATGCTCTAAAAATTAAAAATGAACAAAATATTATGAAAGACTTTAAAGAAAAAAATATGAAGATTATAAATATTACTGAAGAAAATGGTCTTTTAAATGTTAAAGTTTATTTAAGAGTTGAAATGTATGATTATGTAGTAGATAAAAATCAAAAAGTAGTAAGAGGATCTAGTTCTCGTAAAATAGATATTGAATATATTATTACTTTTGTAAAAGCAAGTAATAGTGATAACAAAGATATTTATTGTCCTAACTGTGGAGCCAAAATAGAGGCTGTTGCAACAGGTAAATGTGATTATTGTGGAAGCGTAATTGTCGTTAATGCTAAAGACTTTGTTATGAGTAAGAAAACTTGTATTGGTCAAAGAAATAAATAGGTGAAAAATGGAAGAATTATTAAAAATAGATCCAACATTTAATGAAGGAATGTTTATAACAAAAGTAAATAATATATTTGTAATGCTTCATTCAAGCGTAATGATGGATAACTTAGAAAGAGTAAAACATTTCTTAAGCAATAATGTTTATCAAAAGTATGAAAGCGTCTTACAAGATTTAAATAAAAGAAATGTTAGACAGATGTATGATGAATTAAATGTTAAAAATACATCCATTAAAGATATAACAATTAATAATGATTGTGTTATAATTAAAGTAGATATTACATCAAGATATATGGATTATTTAGTAGATAAAGAAACTGGTAAATTTGTAAGTGGTTATAATGACCATCGAATAGAAAAAATAAATCATTTAGAATTTACTAAAAGTCTTAAAGCATCAAGTTATAATATGGATAAAAAATGCCCAGGATGTGGTGCGAATATTGATGTAAATAATAGTGGTAAATGTGCATATTGTGGAAGTACATTTAATGCTGAAAATTATGATTGGATTTTAACTTCTATAATAGTAGAAGGTTAAAATATAAAAGGAAAGAGGTATATTATGGGTTTAATTAAAGCCGCTGTAAAAAGCGCAAAAGGGGTTCTGCATGATCAATGGAAAGATTTTATTAGATGTGATTCACTTGATAATGACACTTTAATGGTAAGAAAAAGTACGGAAAATGGTGTTATTAGTAAATCAAGCGCAATTGAAGTACAACCAGGTCAAGTAGCAGTTATATTTCAAAATGGACAAATTTTAGATGCAACTGCTGAAGAAGGTATTTATACTTTTGATGAAAGTGCAAGTCCATCATTTTTTGCCGGAGATTTTGGGGCTGTATTTAAAGAAATGTGGACTAGATTTACTTATAATGGTGCGGTAAATAAAGATCAAGCAGTATACTTTATCAATACTAAAGAAATAATTGATAATAAGTTTGGAACACCTGCTCCAGTACCATATCAAGATTATTCACATCCAATTCCAAATCAAATGACTGGTGAAATGACTCCTCTTAGAGTAGCTGTTAAATGTTTTGGTAAATATACATTTAAAATAACTGATCCAGCACTTTTTATGAGAGAAATTGCTGGTACTGCTGAAGTATATAAAAAAGCTGATATTTGTGAGCAAATGAGAAGTGAAGTTCAAAGTACTTTCCAAAATGTCTTAAATGAACTTGGAAATGCTGAACATAAAGTAGCCGTTCTAGAACTTCCTAGTCAAACTGATGAAATTAAAGAAGTCATGGATGAAAAAGTTTTTGACCAAAAAATTCGTGATCGTGGTATGCAAATAGAAGGATTTATTATTGAATCAGTAACTCTTGATGATGAATCTAATCGAAAAATTGATAACTATGAACTTTCAAGTAATGCATATATGCAACAAGGAACTCTTACAGGTGCTTATGCTGAAGCTGTTAAAGATGCGGCTAAAAATGCTAATGGACCTGCAACTGGTATGATGGGTATTGGTATGATGAATATGGCATCAGGTAATGCTTTTGGCACTATGATGTCAAATGCTCAAAATACTAATGGAGTATCAGTTAGTTCAAATACTGCCGGTGCGAAATTCTGCCCTAACTGTGGTACTGCAGCAAGTGGTAATTTCTGTACTAATTGCGGAACAAAATTAAATTAAAATAATTATGATATTAAAAGGTACTTTATAAGTATCTTTTTCAATTGTAAAAGGAAAATAATTTGATAAATAAAGATAGGCGCAGTCAATAATTTGTCAACTTGACACAAATTTGACACTTGCGGAGGGGTAATTAAAAGATATAATCACCTTAGGGTAGGTGATTTTCTTATGAAAAAGAAAGTAATAATGTTAACAAGTTTAATTGTATTTGTACTTTTGGCATATGCCGGATTTAGTTATGCCATATTTACAAATAGTAAAGTTCAGGAAGGAAGTAATAGTATAAGTACTTATAACTGCTTGGATGTCAAAATAGATGGAGAGGATGTAATAAATCTAACAAATGCTTTTCCAATTAAAGATGAAGAAGGAGTACTTCAAACACCATATAAATTTACAGTAAAAAATAAATACGCTCAGTATGTGGTAGTAGATTTAGGAATAGAGCTTCAAAATAATAATACATTAGATGATGATTATATAAAAGGCGCCATAAATGAAAAAGGATTTAAATCAACTATCGCATTATTAAAAGATGCACCAGCAGAAAATAATAGATATAAAATAATAAATGCTATAAAAAATTTATTATAAACTAGACCAATTAGGGTCTTTTTTCTTGATTTAAATTTATAGAAAAGTTAAAATATTTGTAAAGAAGGTGTTAGGATGAAAAAAATAAATTTATTACCAGCTGATTCTTATATAGTAGTTAATAAAACCATCCTAACAGAAGTAGATAAAAGGAATCTAATTAATTTATATGAACCTATTATTGGGCCACTTCCTATTAGTTTATATCTAACTTTATGGAGTGATTTAGATAAAAGTGAAACTATGAGTATTGATTATACACATCACCATTTAATGACCTTTTTAAAAACAAAACTAGAAGATATTAAAGAAGCCCGCGGGGCATTAGAGGCAGTTGGTCTTATTAAAACATATTTAAAAGAAGATAAAGATATTAATCATTATATTTATGAATTATTCTCTCCTATAAGTGCGTATGAATTCTTTAATCATCCAATATTAAATGTTGTTTTATATAATAATATTGGCGAAAATGAATATAAAATGCTAATTAAAAATTATAAAAAGAATATTAGTAGATATGATGATTATGAAGAAATAAGTACTAAATTAAATGAAACCTTTAAATCAACTGTTGGTAATATCTTTAATAATGAAGGTATTTCAGATAAAAATGAGGCTAAATTACAAATAAATTCTTTAATTGATTTTGATATGTTAGAAGCAAGTATTCCTAATAAAGTATTAAGTGATAAAGCCTTAAATAAAAGAATGAAAGATTTAATAAATTCTCTTGCTTTTATTTATAATTTAGATACCTTAAAAATATCCGAAATAATAAGACTTACTATTGATGAAAATGGCATGATTAATAAAGATAATTTAATTAAAGAAGTTCGTAAGTATTATGAATATAATAATGGTGGATCCCTTCCTACAATTATTTATCGTACACAACCTGATTATTTAAAATCACCTGAAGGTAATTTATCTAATAAAGGTAAAATGATTTATATTTTTGAAAATACTTCACCTTATGATTTTCTTAAAAGTAAATATAAAAATAATAATCCTACATCTAGTGATTTAAAACTACTTGAGTATTTAGCAATTGATTTAGGAATGACACCTGCTGTTATAAATGTTTTAATTGATTACATTTTGCGTATTAATGATAATAAACTTAATAAAAGATTTATCGAACCAGTTGCTGCTCAGTGGACAAGACTTGGTATTAAAACTGCAACATCTGCTATGAATGAAGCTGCTAAAGAATTTAATAAGAAAAATAAAAAATCTACTTACAAAGATGAAGTTAAAATTCCAACTTGGTTTAATAAAGATATTAAAAATGATGATGAAATAACTGATGAAGAAAAGGCTGAACTTGAAGAACTTGCTGCATCATTAAAGGAGTTTAGATAATGGAAAAAGTAACGGAAAAAACTAGTTTTAAAAATAACGATTTAGATCATGCCCTAAAAAGTGCTTATGTAACAGCTTTAAAAGATGAAAATTTTAAAAAATTAGTTAATACCATAAAAGTAAAAGAAGCTATTGCATATAAATATACATCTAAATTAGAAAGAACAGTTTCAGAACTTCATAATTGTCAAAATTGTAAATCTTTAAATGAATGTAAAAATAAGGTCGAAGGAATGGTTTATTATCCTAAACTTGAAAATGACAAGCTAGATTTTAATTATGTTGCTTGTAAATATATGAAAAAATATTTACAAGAAAAAGAAGAGATTAAATCTAGCTTTTATGAAATGCCTTATGAAATTAAGAAAGCCCGTATGAGTGATATTACAGTTGATAAAAGAAGAGCAAATATTATTAAATGGCTTAAAAAGTTTTATAGTGACTATCAAAAAAATAAAGAAGGTAAAGGTTTATATTTATATGGTTCATTTGGGTCTGGTAAAACTTATATGATTAGTGCTTTATTAAATGAACTATCTAAAGAAAGTAATAATGTAATAATTGTTTATTATCCTGAACTTTTAAGAAGTTTAAAAGAAAGTTTTAATAATGAAGATTATTCTTCACGCATTGAAGAAATTAAAAGATGCGATTTACTTCTTTTAGATGATATTGGTGCTGAAACGGTTAGTACCTGGAATCGGGATGAGATACTTGGAACTATTTTACAATATCGTATGGATAATAATAAAAGTACATTTTTCACTTCTAATTTAACTTTGGAAGATTTAGAAAACCATTTTATTATTAATAGTAAAAATGAAGAAAAAATTAAAGCTAGAAGAATTATGGAAAGAATTAAACAATTAACCGAAAGTTTAGAATTAGTAGGGGAAAATAAGAGAAAGTAGCAAATGATTAAAGATGCTATTTTTTTAATTATTCTTGATTTTAGAATAATTATTGCTTATAATATTTTTAGATAATTGGAGGAATTATTTATGAAAAAGTTTTTAATATTTTTACTTATAATGCTAGTGCCAATTATGGTATTTGCTGATGAAAATGATGAAATAACTAATCAAAATGATAATAATGTAACAGTTGAAGAGAATACTGTTAAAAGTCCGGATACAGGAGTTGAAGATTATTTTCTAACTCTAGCAGTAGTTTGTACTTCGCTTGGAGTTGTTTTATATATTTTAAATAAGAAAAATGTATTTGCAGAAATATAGGCTGGTGATGATTGTGAAAAGAGTATTATTAGTTTTAAGTTTATTAATTATGCCTGTAGTAGTACATGCTACAAGTTATAATACACCAGTTGGAAATGATATTGGATATAATGGATGTATTAATTTTCAAGATGGTAGAATAAATGCTTCAGGAAGTGGCTACTTTGGCCATTGTAAAAAGGCTACTTGTTATACTGGTGAGTGGAAAACAGAGTATTATATATCAAGTGATATGGTAACATGTACTAATGGCAATAATAATTATTATGTTCAAACTATTAGTGATGGATGCTCACAGTATCATGGATCATGTACTCCAACTACTGAGGTTAAATATTGCTCATTAGTTACATATTATGATTGTACTAAAACTCGTAGTGGTGAAGTTTATGTTACTCCAAAACCAACATTAGATAGCAATAATTATTTAAAGAGTTTATCAGTATCGCCAGGCACGATAAGTTTTAATAAAAATACTTTAAATTATTCAATAGAAGTATCTAAAGATGTTAAAAACATTACGGTTAATGCTTTAGCTGAATCAAGTAAAGCAACAGTAACGATTTCCAATAATCAAAATATTACAGATGGTATATCAATTAAAATAGATGTTAAAGCTGAAAATGGTAGCGTTAGAACTTATACAATAAATGTAAAATATAAAACATCAACTACTTTAGATAGTAATAATTATTTAAAGAGTTTATCAGTATCACCAGGCACGATAAGTTTTAATAAAAATACTTTAAGTTATCAAATAGAAGTATCTAAAGATGTTAAAAATGTATCTGTTGATGCCGTAGCTGAATCAAGTAAAGCCAAAGTAACTATTTCAAATACATTAAATGTAAGTGAAAGTACGCCTATTAAAATAGAAGTTGAAGCTGAAAACGGCAGTGTAAGAACTTATACAATAAGTGTTAAATTTAAGTCATCTTCAGTTACTCCAACGCTAGAAAGTAATAATTATTTAAAAAGTTTATCAGTATCACCAGGCACAATTAGTTTTAATAGAAACACTTTAAATTATGAAATTGAAGTTGAAAAGGATGTTAAAAACATTACGGTAAATGCCGTAGCCGAATCAAGTAAAGCTAAAGTAACTATTTCCAATAACCAAAATATTAAAGAAAATACGCCAATTAAGATTGTAGTTAAAGCATCTAATGGTAAAACACGTACTTATACAATTAATATAAAATTTAAAGAAGAAGAGCCAACATTAGATAGTAATACATATTTAAGTTCTTTAAATATAAAAGAAGCACCAATAAGTTTTAATAAAGAACTTTTAATCTATAATATTGAACTAGATGAAAGTGTTAAAAGTCTTGATATTAATGCTACTTCTGAATCTGAAAAGTCTATAGTTACAATTGAAAATAACAAAGAATTAAAGGAAAATGTACCTGTTAAAGTAACAGTTAAAGCTGAAAGTGGAGCAGTTAGAATATATACCATTAACTTTAAATATAAAGCTAAAGAACCAGCTTTATCAAGTAATAATTTATTAAAAAGTTTAGAAGTTGAAGGCTATAATTTAAAGTTTAATTCTAGTGTTAATGATTATGTTTTAAAAGTAGATAAAGAAGTAGAAAGTTTAAAAGTTAGTGTAACTCTTGAAGATGAAAAAGCATCATATTTAGTAACTGGTAATAATAAACTTAAAAATAATTCTAAAGTAATGATAGTAGTAACAGCAGAAAATGGTAAAGATAATGTTTATACTATTAAAGTTAAAAAGAAATCTAATATTTTAATGCAATTATTATTAATTCTACTTATTGCAATAATTGCTATCTTTGGATTTAAAGTATTAAAAAGAATTTTACCTGCTAAAAAAGATAAAAATTATGATTATGAATAGGAAGTACTTTAATAGTACTTTTTATTTACAATGTTTTATTAAAAAAGTTTGCTAAGCTCTATTTAATGATGTATAATATAAATATAAAATAATAAAGGAGGAATATATTAATGAAAGAAGCGTCTGGAGAATTAAGTATGACAGCAGTTGCTGTAGTTGCAATTGCGGCAATAGGAGTTGTATTTACAACAATGGTATGGCCTAGTATTAAGGCTAATATTACAAGAAACACTAAATGTTCTCAAACTATTAGTTGTGAAACAGCTGCTGCTAATGCTAAAACAGTAAAATGTTCAGTTTGTAAAGATGACAATTGTACTCAAACTGAAGATATTATGTGTCCAGTTAAATAAGGAGTGAATAATAAATGAGAGAGGCTATTGGAGGTACTTGGATTTTTTCGATTGTTATTGTTTTTATCGTGCTATTTTCGAGTTATTTAGCTATCTCAGTTAATTATTCGAAAGCATTTAAAGTTAAAAATAATATTATTTCAATTATTGAACAAAATGAAGGATTAAATAGCACGGCTCAAAGTGAAATAAATAGGTATTTATCAGGAGTAGGTTATCATGTATATAGTTCCTGTGATAAAGCAAACGGTGAAAAAGGTTATGGACCTAATAATAAAAATAATAGTTATCGTTATTGCGTATCAAAAAGAACTTCAGGTGAAGGTACTTTTAAGAAAACATATTATAAAGTTAGGGTATTCTTTCGTTTAGATTTACCTATTTTAAGTTCAGTGTTTGTATTTCCCGTAACTGGTGAAACAAAAGCCGTATATTTTGCTAATGATTCATTATAGGGGATTATATGAATTTACTTATTGAAAATGAAAATAGTGCTCTTTTAAATAAAATTGATGCTAATGTTATTAAGACTTTAAATGGTGAGTATACTAAAGATAAATTAACTAGTGAACTTGGTAATTTATATTATAGTAAAGTTATAATTGATATAACAGCTATAAAAGATTATGAAAATTTTGATGCCTTATTTGACTTTTTAAATTATTTCGAAAAAGATCAAATAATTCTTCTTTTAGATGAAAAAACACCTAAAGAATGTGTATCTAAATTAGTTCAAGAAGGATATTATGATTTTACCAAAAATGTTGGCGGAATAAATTATTTAATGGAACACCCAAATACTTTAAAAGATGTTGAAAAATATATTTTAGAAAATCAGTTTCAAAATATACTTAATAAACAAGAAGAAAGTGTTTTAGAGGATAATAAAAAAACTGATGATAGTTTTCAAAAAAATGAAAATCAAATTATTATTGGTTTAGAAAATTTAACGCCACATGCTGGTGCTACAACTTTAATGTATTTGCTTACTAAAGGATTATCTAGTAAATATCAAGTTCAAGGAATTGAAATGATAAATCAAGACCATATATATTTAAGAGATGTAGATATATCTGGGTGTACTTCTTATGAAGATTTAAAACAAAAAATTAAATCTTTTCAAAAAAAGGAAGTTATTATAATTGATTTAAATGGTATTAATGGGGATGCTATATGTGATATGGTTTTATATTTAATTGAACCTGGAATAGTTAGTTTAAATAAACTATTAAATAGTCAAAAGAATTTAAATAGAATATTTAAAGAAGAAAAAATTATTTTAAATCGAAGTTCAATAGATAGTAAAGATATTCCTAGTTTTGAATATGAAACCGGTATTAAAGTATTTTATAATTTAGAAAACCTTGATGATAGAGAAGAAAGAATTAAAAAAATAAATGAGTTATTAATAAAATTAGGATTTAATAAAATTGCCCAAAGTGGTGGCTTATTTAGCTTATTTAAATAGAAAGGCGATAATATGGGGCAAAATGATTATAGTGAATTTCAAGC
The DNA here is from genome assembly GCA_902783345.1 of uncultured Erysipelotrichaceae bacterium. The sequence goes on along the minus strand of CACZQI010000078.1, from coordinate 15,800 downwards.
GCGAATGAATGCTTTAATGATGGTTGTTAAAATCAATAATCCTGAAAAGTATGAAGATTTAGTTAGTAAAATAGGTTTTTGGCCACCAGAGGCAGGTCCTGTAAATTATACTAATTGGGTTAAAGATAATTATGATATTAATCCTAATGATTTAGTAGCACTTAATGTTTATTCGATTTTAATGAATATGCCTATTGAAGTGTTACAGAAAAAGATGATTAAAGATTTATTGGATGCGAATTACCAAGGTAAGCATGATGCTGAAAAGGAGTCCAATTTAGGTAAATTAATAAAGGCCTATAAAACAACTGAAACTATTTTTGAACAAAGAGGATATGGAATAGGCCGAGTAGATTTAATTAGATATTTAAAAACTGGTGATTTAAAAGTTTTTACTAGTACTAATAAAGCTCGTGAATCTATGAAAGATGTAGATTATAATGAAATAACTAAGGAAGTTCAATGTGCTTTATTAGATAGTGCTATAGCAGAGATTTCTTTATTTGGTTATGCTAAAAGTAAAATAGCTGATATAATAGTTAAATGGGCTCAAAATAAAATTAGTGCTAAGACAGATACAAGTTTTGACTATATATATTATGCAATTATTTTAAACTCACAAAAAAATGCTGAAATTTTTAAATATTTACTTAATAGTTACACTAATAATAATCAGATGGTGTATAATAATGGCTCTTATAGAGATACTGAACTCGTAAAATTTTTAATTAGTGAAAAAGAAAATTTATCTTATATATTACAAGTAGATAATAAAAAAGTTTTATAAATATTTAATTAATTTTTACTTATAGAAAAAGTATTTTATTAATATAAATATTGACTTTATATAAAAAATAATATAAAATTTTAATAGATGTAAGGAGAGAAAGATATGGTAGATGTAAGTACTTTTTGTAGTGAAGCTGCAGGAATTTTACAATTAATAGGATGGGTTTTAACTATCTTTAAAATTGCAATCCCAATTTTAGTAATTGCGTTTGGAATTTTTGATTTTGGTAAAGCAGTTACTGCTGCAAAAGATGATGAAATTAAAAAATCTGTAAAAAGTTTATTATGGAGAGCTATTGCAGGTGTTGTAATATTCTTTATACCTACAATTGTAATGTGGATTTTTAGAGCTGTTTCTTCATATCGTAGTATGGAAAATAGTATGAACTTTAAAAATTGTGAAACATGCATATTAAGTCCATGGAATTGTGATACTTCAGCTGTTGAAAGAGCATCAGATAATTAGAAAAATAATAAAAAAACAACTTTACCGTTGTTTTTTTTTATGATATAATTTATTATGTATAATTATGGATATTTATAAATGAGGTATTTTATGAAAAAAATTTTAATATATATATTTATTTTAACTAATATCTTTATATTTAAAAGTATAGATGTTGATGCTTTTACTACAAAGCAAAAATATTTTGAATGTACTAGATGGGAAATTGTAAAGGGACAGTTAAAAACTGCTGATTCTTCAAATAAAGGTAGTGGAAAAGAATGCTCTGAAACCTTTAAAAATGATAAAAAACCTACTAGTTTAACTGAATGTTATGAAAAAAGTTCTTCAGGATTTTTAGGTATTGGTAGTAAATATAATATTTATTCAGCTGATTTAAAATATAGAGTGTATTATAAAGATTCACCTTTAAATGCTGATTATGATAATTGTCATGGTGATGATGCTAAATATTTAAATTCTTGTGAAGACATAGGAACAAATACTAATTTATGTGCTCATTTTAGTTCTTGCCAAATGCAAAATAATACTTGTGTTTCTTTAAATAGTTGGCAAAGTACTGATGCTTGTGAAAATGTTAATATTTCCGGTGGCGGAAAAACGGAATGTGAAGCTTTAGGTTGTTCATGGAGTGCATCTACTGGCTGCAGCGGGGCAGCAACTATTAAAGACTCAACTCATCCTGATAATCAAAATAATCAATCATCTAATAATGGAGAAGCAGCTAAAATTGATTATAATATTATAAATAATGATTGCTCAGGAGTTATTGGTAGTTTTAGTGAAGATTTAAGAAGTTTCTTAAAAATCTTTAGAATTATTGCGCCTATTATGGTTATGGGTTTATCTGTTTATGAATACTTAATTGCTGTAATTAATAAAGATGCAGATCAACTAAAAAAATGTAATGGTAGATTAATTAAAAGAATAATTTTAATGGCAATATTATTTTTCTTGCCTAGTCTAGTAGATTTACTTTTGAAATTATTAGGCGATACTTATGGATTATGTTTATAATAACAAATAGATTGGAGGTAATGTTATGAGCTGGCTTGCTAAAGCGGTAAATGGAATATTCTTAATGATTGACCAAATTGTTTATGCCTTTGTTTCATTTATATATCAAGTTTTCTTTATGGTAACAGAAGTTAACCTTTTTGATACTGATGGAATGGGTCAAATTACAGAAAGAATATATGTTGTATTTGGTATAGTGATGCTATTTGTTTTTGCTTATAACATTTTAGCCCTTATTGCTAATCCAGATAAATTAAGTGGAAAAGATAATAATACAACTAAAATAATAAGAGATACAGTTATATCATTAGTTGTAATCGCCCTTCTTCCAACAATTTATGATGTGATGTATCAAGTTCAATATAGGGTATTAGAAACTAATGTAATTGGTAATATTGTTTTAGGTGGAACAAGTGTTAACAATCAAAAAGTTGAAGATAGTAGAGAAGCTTTAAAAAATTCAGGTACGATTATTTCAACAACTATTTTTAGTGCTTTTTATCATCCAGTATCAAAAGATGGTGAAACTGAGTATTCACAAGCAGATTGTCAAACTAATAATGATGCACCTGCAGTATGTGAGACTTATTTAAGTGCGATAAATGATGCTAATGCCTCTAATAATCCTAGTAAATTTATTGAAAGCGAACAATTAAAAGATAAACTATATGATGGAGAGATGAAATATCGCTTTATTGTAAGTACAATATGCGGAATAATTGCAATTTACTTATTTGCTTCATTTACCTTAGACGTTGGATTAAGGGCCGTTAAGCTTGCTGTATTACAGTTAGTTGCTCCAATTCCAATAATGCTTAGAATTACGAAACCTTCGGGTGGAATATTTGATAAATGGTTTAAAGAGATTAAAGATACATATATATCCTTATTTGTAAGAATTGCAATTATATATTTTGCCATTTTTACTATTGATTTAGTTATAACTTATTTTACGGCTGGAACATTATTCCAAAAATATGGTGTCAATATGGTATCTATTTTAGCCGAGGTAGTTTTAATCTTAAGTATTTTAGCCTTTGCTAAAGAAGCACCTAAATTACTTAAAAATATTGCTGGTGGTGCTGGTAATATTGAGTGGAACATTAAGAAAAAACTTAATGGTGAAAATTATGAATATGGTAGACGTGCTGCTGGTGCAGTTGGAACAATTGGAAGAAATTTAGGAAGAGAAGCATTCAATTTCTTTAATAAGAGAAATGAAGATGGAACTTATACAAGAAGACCACTTGAAGAAAGAGGTAAACAATTCCGTCGTACTTTAAGAAATTTACCTTCTAGTGTAATTTATGGTGGATATAGTGGTTGGAAAAATAGTGGTGGCAATATTGAAAATTTAGGAGAAGAGATAAAGAAATCTTCTGTTGCTACATCTAATAGAATAGATAAGAAAGAAGCCTTTAGAGAGCGTGCTAAAGAGAATGCTATTGTTGGCAGTATTCCAGGTGTTGGTGCCAGATTATTAACTAAAGCAAATGATTTAAAAGCAGTTATTGATGCTCAAGGTGGGGTAGGAAATTATTTAGGTAATAGAATTAACTATACAACTTCAAGTGTTAGTGCGGAAAAAGCCGGTACCTTTAGAAAACATCATGCTAATATTGTAGATTCTGAATTAATTCAAAGCGGAGTTAAAGGCATTAAAGAACAAGCTATGAGAGAAGAAGAACATATTAGAGAATACTATAATAATCAAAATCTTGAATTGCTTGAAAAACAAAGAAACTTAGTGGGTACTGATATTGACTATCAAACTTTTTCTACTAAAGCACAAAATATAGAAAATGATAAAAATGTAGTAAGAAAAAGTGCGCCAAAAGATATTAAATCTATTGTTGAGGATAAAATATCATTTCAATCTAGTTATGATTATAAAAAAGCAAGTTTTGATTTTGAAGCTAAAGAGCTTGAAGCTAAACGTAAGGCTGTTGTAAATGATACGACTTTAACAGCAACAGCTAGAGCCGAGGCTTTAAAAGAAATTGATAATAAGATATTAGCTAACACCAATGAAGTAAGTAAATTAGAAACTCAAAAAATTAATTTTGAGACAGAATTACAAAACCGAGTTAATGCTTTATCAGCAGAAAATCAAAGCCATTACGCTACTATTGAAAGTCGTATAAATGAAATAAGAACAAAAGAAACCGATTTATATAGTACAGATATTGGTCAATCAGAATTTGGATTACAAATTCATGATATAATGCTACAAAAATCTATTAATAAACAAGAACTTGCTTCTGAAATTAAGCGATTAGGCGATGAGAAAAAGGCTAATATTCGTGATGCATATAAGAAAAACTTAACAGATTATTCTAGTGATGTTCGCGCTTATTATGTTAATAACTTAAAAGAAATAAGATCAGAATTTAGCGAAATACCTGTATCTGCTCAAAGAATTATCTTTAAAGAAGCGGGATTTAAAGATGCAGAAGATCCTAACTTTAATTTAGTCGAAGCCTTAAATGAAGTTGGTAAAATTATTTTAGATGAAGATTATACTGATGAGAATGTTGATAGACTAATGGGCTTCTTTAAAGGACTTAAGAGAGTTGAAAACCGTGGGCCATTCGATTATAGAATATCTCGTATGCAAGATGCTACCGGAGCTAAAAAGGATGGTGATAAGAAATGAGTCAATTAGATTACGATTTCTGCTTTCAATATGTTAGTGAGTTTTTGACCATGGTAAATTATCCTATTGATAATAATATATCTTTAATAGATAAATATCATGAAGAAGCAATAATGAATGCTAAAAGAAAATTAGGCTCATCACCATATATTAATTCAATAATTAAAGAAATAGATGATGATTATAATCGTCAACGTTTTGATTATATTAAAGAAAATGTTGCTGATGTAGACATGCCTTTCTTTAATGAAAGAATTACTAATATGAAAAGATTATTAATTCAAAATCAAACTAATGCTGTAAAGTTAGGAATGAAAATATCTCCTGCAACAATTGATGATTATTATAATAATTATCTAATAGCACTTGAGTATACTTTAAGGGCAGATATTAATCCTGTGCTTAGATAAATAAAGGAGGAATAAAAAGGTGAACAATAATAATTATTTAATTCCAGCCAATTCTAAGAAATCAATGCTTTATTTAAATTTATTTAATAAAACTGATTTGATAATATTTGGTTCTGGAATACTTGCGACATTAATACTTATTATGCTAAATATTAGTACTACTTCGATGAAAGAAGTAATTCTAATACTTGCACCAGTTCTAGTGTGTTCGTTTTTGGTTATTCCGCTACCTAATGTACATAATGTTAGGACCTTTATCAAAAATGTATATTTATATTTTACAAATAGAAGAACTTATTATTGGAAAGGATGGAGTATGAGTTATGGCAAAGACGACACAAAGTAAATATAGTGAAGATTGGGTTCCCGTTAAGAGTATTCAAAATGGAATGATGGTTCTTGATAATAATTGGTATGTTACAGGTATTAAAGTTGAACCTAAAAATATTTTTATCTTGGATCAACAAACACAAAATAATATAATATTTAATTTTAGAAATTTTTATAACTCAATTGATTATGAATTCTGGTTAATTGTAGCAGACAGGCCAGTTGATATTAATTTATATATGTCAGAGTTACAATTACAATTTGATAATGCCCCAAGTCAGGCTGTGCGAAAATTAATTAGTCAAGATATTAATAAAGCCGAAAGTTTTATGACAACGTCAATGAATGTTGTTGATACCGAATACTTTATTATGTTTAGAGATAAAAAATTAGAAATTTGTCAAAAGAGAATTCAAACTTTAATTTCAAATTTAGCAAGTCTTGGTTTAGTTAGTAGACAAACTAGTGATGATGATTTGAAATTCTTATTACAAAATTTCTTAAATGGGGGCGCAAAAAATGAATTTGGGACGGTGATGTCAAATGTCTAATACATTTAAAAGTGAAATCGCTCCTAAGGGAATGAATTTTGGTATTAATGACTTTATGATTAGTGATAAATATGCTACTATTTTAACTATCATAAGTTTCCCTAAAATAATTGGTCCGGGATTTTTAGCAAATGTAACAAATATTCCAGGAGTTAAAATAGTTGTTAAACATATTCCAATAAATTTTTCTACAATGAGTAGAATGATTAATAAAGAAATTGCTGATTTGAAACAAAGATATCAAAATGAACATGATCGTACTATTCAAGAAAGAATTAGACAAGATTATGAATCATTAGAGAGTTTTGTGCAAATGCTTGCAGCTACACAATCAAAAATCTTTGATTTTCAAATGCATGTTATGATAACAGGTGATACTAAAGAAGAATTAGAGAATAAAAAACTTCAAGTTAGAAATTATTTAGATGCAATGGGTATGCGTGGTATTCCAATGATGTTTGAACAAGAAAAAGTTTTAAAATCAATGATACCAATATTCCCTAAACAAGATGTAGAAGAGCGAATTGGAACACCTATTCCAAGTCCAACTATTGCGGCTATGTATCCATTTGTTTTTGATAGTATTAAAGATCCTGGTAGTGCAACGCTTTTAGGAGTAGATTTTTCTGGTGGTGTTGTCTTATTCAATCAATTCTTATATCAAATAAGAAAAGAACATAATCGTAATAATGCTAACCTTATAATTTTAGGTACATCTGGTTCAGGTAAAAGTACAGCTGCTAAATTAATGCTTCGTACCCACATTAGAAATAATTGTAAAATTATCGCTATTGATCCTGAAGGTGAACTTGAAGAAATGGTTAAGAACTTTAATGGTAACTTTATCGATTTAGGTAAAGGTGGCACATTTGGAATGATTAATCCACTTGAAGTTGTTTTTGATGCTGATGAAGATGAAGTTAAAAGTGGACTTGGCCACTCAGTGCTAACAAGAACCCTTCAAAGTTTAAAAGCCTTTATGAAATATTACTATCCAACTATTGAAGATGATGTTCTTCAAATGTTTAGTGAAGTAGTACAAGATACTTATAAAAGATTTGGAATTGATTTTGAAACAGATTTTAGTTCATTTACATCTAATGATTATCCAACTTTTGATGATGTATATTCAACTATTAAAGGACGCCTTTTATCAATGCCAGAAGCAACAAGAGAAAAAGATGTTATGGAACGTTTAGAACTTAGAGTTAGACCATTTATCGGAGAACTTCGTTATTACTTTAATGGTCATACTACTATTCATACAGATAGTAATTTTGTTGTTTTCAATATTCGTGAGCTTATGAATAGTGATGAAAATATACGTAATGCCTTATTCTTTAATATCTTAAAATATGCTTGGGGATTATGTTTAGATAAAGCTATTAATACAGTTATGTATGTTGATGAAGCACATGTTTTACTTAGTGCAAGAAATGAGTTAGGTGCTGAATTCTTAGCTCAAGTACAAAGAAGAAGTCGTAAGTATAATACAGGAACAATTATTATAACGCAGCAGCCAACTGACTTTGCCGCCGAAAATGTCTTTGTTCATGGTAAAGCAATCTTTGATAATGCCTCATACTATTTAGTTATGGGTTTAAGAAAACAAGCAGTTGAAGATTTATCAAAACTTATTGATTTAAATGAAAACGAAAAAGAGAGTATTAAGGGTTATAGTCAAGGAGAAGCATTATTTGTATGTGGTTCTAGACGTATGAGAATAAATGTAATTTTAACTCCAGATGAATTAGACTCATTTGGTAGTGGCGGAGGATTATAGTTAGAAGGTGTATTCATATGAAGTCAAAATGTGAATTAAAAAATAAATTATTAAAAAGGGTGATGCGATTAGGCTTTGCCTTTTTAATAATTTTTTTGCTTGGAATAAATACAGTTCATGCTAATTTTAAATATTCAGATTTTGATTATGATGAATTTACTGAACAAACTAAGAATTATTGGTTAAAATACTGTGAAGAAGGCGATCAGGCTTGTATTGACAGTATAATTAAAAAACAAAAAAAGTTTTATACTAAGCTTTATAATTTACTAGCTAAATATGAAGCAAGAAATTATATTATTGATGATACCATTATTATTGCTACAGCTTTTTTTGAATTTGGGCCTAGTGATTTTAGAGATGGGTCAGGAGCATACAATATGGATAATGATGATGGAAAGAATTATAATATTGATGCTGATGATGATGATGTAGAATTTTTTAAAAATGAAACTGATACTTTAAAACTACTTTTAAAAGCCATGATAGGTTATGAACGAACTTGTTATGGTGTAACTTCAGCTAAAGAAGAAGTAGTAACAACTACCGATGAAGATGGCGAAGAAAAAACTGAAACAAGATATGTTTGTAATGAAGGAAATTTAGATGGAGATAACCGCTGTTTAATACCTTTAAAATCTGATTCAGTATCTTTTTGGGAAAAGTTTGCTGATAAAATTGGTTCGTTTTTTGGTATTAAAAATGAATCTGAATTAGACTGTGAATCTTTAGCAAATGATAGTGGCTATAGTTCTTATGATTTACAAACAAGTAAACAAAAAAAGGTTTTAGAAAGCGGTTATTGGGATTTTCTTGCTAAAGGAAGATATTTTGATAATAAACCTAGATTAAAACATCGTTACGCTGGTGTTTTAGAAAAAGCCGGTAAAACTGAAATTAAAGATTTATATGGCAATGATGAATATGAAGAAGATTTAGTAAAGGTTAGAGAAGATATTATTAAAGATATAAAAGAAATAATCGATGAATATCGTAAAAATCGACCTGAAACGGCTTATATGGACGCTTTAAGTAATAAATTTTGGTGGCCAATAGGTAGTGCAGAAACCGAAGAAAAGGATGGGGTTTTATTTGCTAGTGGAGATCCAATAAGTGTGGCAATTACGAGTTCATTTGGTACTAGAATTGATCCAATAACTCATGAAGCAGGAGCATCACATCATGGAATAGATATTGGCTCTTTAGGTTCGAATGGTTCAGCCAATGTAATAGCCGCTAAAGCTGGAACAGTTGTTACGGTAAATACCAACTGCACCTCTGGTGGCGATAAATCATGTGGTGGCAACTATGGTAATTACATTTTAATTCAGCATTCTGGCGGTTTATATACACTATATGCTCATTTACATGAAAATACAATTACAGTTAAAAAAGGTGATTCCGTAAGTCAAGGTGAAGTTATTGCTAAAGCTGGAAGTAGCGGTAAATCAACAGGTACGCACTTACATTTTGAAGTAAGAGTAGGACCAACTAGTAGTAATGCAGTTGACCCTTTAGAATATGTTGATCCATCTGATCCAAGACCAAAACCTGTTGCTATTGCATTTGTTGATGGTGGCGAAAACATGAAATCTATTTGCTTATCACTTAAGTCATCTGGTTTTAGTAATAATGGTGTTGCGGCAATTTTGACTAACATTAATGCTGAAAGTAGTTTTAATCCTAACGCTATTGGAGATAGTGGAACTAGTTATGGATTATGTCAGTGGCATAATGAAAGATGGGATAACTTAAAAGCATTTACTAGTGCTTGGCAAACAGTTGAAGGCCAATTACAATTCTTATCTCATGAACTACAAACTGGATATATGGGATTATATAATTCTTTATTTAGTGGAAGCTCTTCTGCAAATACCCTTGCTGATAATTACTGTGTTCAGTTTGAACGTCCTGCAGATACTGAATATACTTGCCAAACTAGAGCCGATACTTATTCAAGTACAATGCTTGATTATGTTAATAATGGTTGTAATTAAGGTGAAAATATGAATAAAATAAAAGGGAAAGATTTAATTCTTATTGGAATTCTAATATTATTATTTGGCTTACTTATATTTTTAACTAAGAAAAATGAGAATAATAAAGTTGATAATAATTCTAATAATGAATTTAATTATATAATATTAACAAATGCTAGTGATTTCTTTACTATTGAAGGATGTGTTAATCGTTATTTAAACGTTTTAACAAATAAAGAAACTGATAATCTAATGAAATTATTAGATAGTGAATATATCAGTAAAAATAATATAACTAAAAATAATGTTTTATCTAAAATTGATAATTTAGATGGAATATATAGTTTTAATGCTAAAAAAATTTATACTGAAAAAATAGATAAATATGTTAGTAATTATTATGTATATGGCTTGCTAAAAAAAGATATGCTTGATGGTAATGATTTAGGTACTGATTACTATATCATTGTTAAAATGGATAAAGAAAGACTTTTATTTAGTATAACTCCTTATGATGGTAAGATATTTAAGGAGGAAATATAATGGAAGAGATATTTAATAAAAATAAAGGTTTAATTATTGGTCTTATAATTTTAGCATTATTTGTCTTAGCAGTTTATTTCCTAAATGGAGATAAAACAAATAATAATCATAGAAATAATAATTATAATTATTTAAAAAATTATAAAATAAATGAAGTAATACCTATTTATGTAACTGATGAAGATATTGCTAAAAAGTATTTATCAGAATATGTTAATTTACTTATTTATCATCGTAAAGAAGCATTTAAATTAGTAGATGCAACTGTTTTAGTAGAAAAGTTTGATAATTATGAAGCATTTGATAAATATGTTAAAAATTTAATGACTGATAGTTTTATAAGATGTACAGTAAAAAAATATAGTTATGATATAACTGATGGGGTTAAGGCTATGCATGTTGTAGATGCAGATGGTAATGTTTTTATCTTTAAAGAAACAAGTATAATGAATTATACAGTTGAATTATAAAAAATTCATTTTAAAGAAAGGTGGTGTTTAGTAGCATGGAAGATAATCAAGACTATGAAAAATTTGATGAAACTTCTAAAGATTCTATCGATTATATTGAAGAAAATCAAATTAGTAATGATGAAGAAGTTTATGAAATTTTAGATAATGATTATGCTGATGAGCTAGTTAACCAAAAATCTAGTGATAAAAAGAAAAAAGAACTATCAGAAAATGCTAAGATGTATTCTGATGCTACTAAAACAGCTGCTGAAGGAGTGGCTACTGCCTATGGTGGTGCCTTAGGTGCATCAGCCGTTAAAGCCTTTTCTAAATCTAATTTAGGTAAAAAAACTTTTGATAAAGCTGGTACTACCTTAGATAGAATGGATAATTTAGCTAAACATCCTTTAGGTATTGTTAATCCTTATCAAAATAAAGATGAAAACGAAAATGAAAATGAAAGTGAAAATAATAAGCCTGAATTAGATAATAATGAATTAAATAATTCTAACGAGTTAACAAAATCTGATGAACTTAAAAATACCCAAGATGATGAAAAAGATAAAGGAAATCTATTAGATAAACTTAAAGATCGTAAAAAAAGTGATAGTGATCAAAATCTTTTAGATAATTTTGGTAAAGGTTTTGGGAAAAAACTTAGATTATATTTAATAATTGCTCTTGGATTTTTCTTTTTATTATTTTTAATTTTTTTCGTGATTGCTTATGGTAAAGATAACGCTATATTAGATTTAACTGGAACTATATATAAACCAACTGATAAAGGTACAAGTAGCGGAGTTAATGCAGGGTATTCGACAGCTTATATTGAAAAATCTATGTTATATGTTGGTGATGAGAGAACGCTTGATATGCAGCAGTATATTAAATCAACATCAGTTCAATTTATTGGTGAAGAAAAAGCCGATTATAACTGGTTAATATCTAAAGGTAAATCATTAATAAATAGTAAAGTTAATGAAGAAAATAGTGAGGTTAAATATGTTATTATTAATCTTGGATTATATGATTTAGATAATGCTGATAAATATATAAATATTTTTAATAGTTTAAAGGGAAGTAATGATAAAATTACCTATATATTTATGTCAGTAAATCCAGTATTAGATAATAAAGTACCATCTAGTATGAATAGTACTAGAATAAATAATTTTAATAATCGTTTAAGAGCTAAATTAGGAGATAATTTTGTTGATACTAATACAAGTATTAAAACATCATTTACAAGTTCTGATGGCATTAAATATGATGGTGCAACGTATAGAACTATTCATTCAACCGTCTTAGAACATATTAAAACATATTTTAGACATGGATTCTTAGCAGAATATCCTCATGGAACCGAAGGTACTCAGCTTCTTCAAGATAATATTATTAAAGTAATAGGGCAAACAGCCTATGATAGCATTAATAGTGCGGTTAAATCGGGAGTTCAAAAAAGTGGTATATGTAATAAAGAATCATCCGCTATTGCCGGAATAAATCTTGCATACAATTTATATGAACTAGGATACCGCGTTCCATATTATTGGAATGGTGGACATGATATGCATGATATAGGTGGAACTTCTGCTTATGTTGATTATAAAGGTGTTGATAAAGGCTTAGGTAGCAGTGTTGCTCAATCTTGTAGTGATACTACTTGCTACTCACATTATGGCTATGACTGTACAGGTTTTGTTAACTGGGCCGTATCAAATGCGATGGGAAAAGATATATCAACATCACTTGATGGTTGGTTTAGTCGAAGCGCATATATTTCTTTAGAAGAAGCTGAAGCCGGTGATTTAATTTTAACTGATGGTCATGCCATATTGGTAATTGAAAATAAAGGTAATTATTTACAAACACTTGAATCAACTGGGGGAGATAATGGTTTAATTTTTAGAACTTATGATAATGGAGAATTAAGTAGTTTAGGTGCTACAGTTCGAAGTTTAACCCCTTATTTTGAACAGGAGTGTGGATAATGAAAAGTAAAGTAATAGTGCTTATAATATCCTTATTTTTACTTTCTGGTTGTGAAGCAATCTATAATGTTGAAATTAATGATAATTATATTAAAGATGAGCTTATTGTTAATAATTATAATGTAACATCTTGGAATAAAGGAAGTCCATCATATAAAAATCTTATTGATAATAACTATAAATCTTTTAATTTAGCAGTAGATAAAGATACTCCAGGATATCCTGAAGTCGCCAAAAAACTAAAAGGTTATAATTATTATGATAAAAAACTTATTAATACTAAAGATAATTATGGTTTAAAATTTTCTTATAATCATAAATATAATGAATATATAAAAACTCCATTATTAGTATTTTTTGGTAAAAATAGTATTAAAAATTATCCTACTTTGATGGATATTGATAGTGGTGATGGCCAAAGTTTAACAGCATTTAATAGTTATAATATGCTTGATAAAATAACTATTAATATTAAAACTAATTATTTAGTTAAGGAAAATAATGCTGATAAAGTAAATAATAATATCTATACTTGGAATTTAACAAAAGATAATTATCAAGATAAATCTATTAAAATAAAAATAGATAAAACTAAAATAGTTAAAGATAAAAATGATAATACTGATAAATATTTAAATTTTCTATTTATTTTTATCGGAATAGTGGTATTATTATTTATAGTACTAACAATGTTTAAAATAAGAAAATCTAAATAAAAAGGGAGAAATTAAAGTATGAATAATAAAAATAAAGAAACAATAATAATTATTTTAGTATCAATTGTGATATTTATACTATTAGTAGTTATGTATTTTGTCTTTGGCAAAAAAAGTAATGCAAAAAAGCCTGATAATACTACTAATGATGTAACTACTACTAAAAATGATACTTCTAGTCAAACGTCAGAATATTTAATTTCAGATTTAGCTAGAGAAAATGATAAAAGTGTATTAAAAATTGTAAATGTTTTATCTAGTAAAAAATATAATGAAGATGTATATTCTGCTAATGGAAATACACTTAATATTACTTGTGACGAGAATAAATGCATGATTAAATATAATAGTAATGATTTATATAATTATAATTTAAATAATAAAGATACAACACTAATATATGTTTTAAATAATTGTGTGGTAGTAGCAATTTTAAATGAAAAGAAAGAAGATATTAATTTAATAATTCAAAATACTGCTGGTAATAAAATCTTAAATACATTAAATGATAGTAATAAGAAATATAAAGCGATAGGAGCATATTACAAACCAGTAATATATTATGATGAAAATAGTTCATTATATACTCCGATAATAATACAAGATAATAAGATGTATTATTGTTATGAAACAAGTAATAATTATTTAAATTTTGCTATATTAAATTTAGAAAAAGTATCATATCCAGTTAATTACTATGAAGCATTAGAGGGTATGTGGATTAATTGTGATAATAATTTAATGGCTAGTTTTGGATTAATGCTTGATAATTATGGCATATTTATTGGCGCTGTTAATGGAAAAGGAGAAAGCGGCATAATAACTGATATAAAATTTGATAATAATATATATGAAATAACTTATGTAAAAAATGGTGATGATTCTAGCGAAAAGTATACTAAGAAAATTGATGCTAGTAATATTTCTAAAAATAAGATTTCAATAGATAATATTATATATGAAAAAGATATAACTGGAGAATTATATAATAAATGTAAGATAAAATAGTATAATTATTATTTTGTCTTTTTTCTAACTTTAATAAAATAAAGAAAGAAAATCTTGATATTATCTAGCAAATTTACTAAATATATTATATAATTAATAAAGCGAAGGAGCAGGCATATGAAATTTAGAGTAAAACCTAAAGATTTTGTAATCTTTATTATATTTTGTATCTTTTTACTTATTATGTCATCTTTAGCGGTTTTAAATGTAACATCGCTTTTAGATTCAACTGAGTTTTATGGGATAAATTTTTTGGCAGGATTCGTTCCTCCATATTTAGTTCCAACTTTAGTTGTCTTTTTTGCTGTTTTAATTGCTATAT
Organism: uncultured Erysipelotrichaceae bacterium; assembly: GCA_902783345.1. Next base: position 787 of record CACZQI010000078.1, on the reverse strand, counting down.
TTATGAGTGTATCTTCTTATATTTTTGAAAGGGACACATCAGCAAAAGGAATTGGTATAACATTAAAAGATAAAGAAGAAAAGGGTTATAGTAGATGGCTTAAAGATAATGAAATGAAAAAAGCTCCTGGTATAGTAAAAGTACCAGTTAATGTCGAAAAAGCAAGTGGGGCTGGAATTGTAGTTATAAATGATGGTAAAGATATGTATGTTGATAATGAACATCATCATACTTTAGTAGTAGGGCAAACTGGTTCTGGTAAAACAACAGCATTAGTTGAGCCTTTAATTTATAGTTTATCAAAACATGATGAAAGTATGATTATTACTGATCCTAAAGGAGAACTTTATCGAAACCACTCCGAAATGCTTAGAAGTAAAGGGTATAAAATCTTTGTATTAAACTTTCGTGAACCAAGTATGGGTAATGCTTGGAATCCATTAACCCTTCCATATCAATTATATAAAGCTGGTAATACTGATAAAGCTGTTGAGCTTTTAGAAGATATTGCTTTAAATATTATTTATGATCCAGAAAATAAAAATGATCCATTCTGGGAAAAATCAGCAGCAGACTATTTTTCAGGTCTTGCTTTAGGTCTATTTGAAGATGCTAAAGAAGAGCAAATTAATATTAGTTCTATTAATTATATGTCAACTGTGGGAGAGGAAAATTTTGCTACAAGTAATTATATTAGAGAATACTTTACTTTAAAAGGTGAACAATCTAGTCCATATATCTTTGCTTCAAATACAATTACAGCGCCTAATGAAACAAAGGGAAGTAT
>CACZQI010000077.1 GCA_902783345.1 uncultured Erysipelotrichaceae bacterium | reverse complement strand
AGACGTTCCACCAATTGAATAACCATCAAAATCCATTTTAGTAAGTTCTTCTACGCAATGCTTTCTTAAGTCTTCAAATTCGGCTCCTTGCACTATACCAAATAAACTTTGACGTTCATTATTAAAGACATCTTTACCTCTTTTTGCCCATCTTAAAGTACGTTCAACAGACTCTTCAACATATTTTCTAGTATGTGGAAAACCTACACATTCATCACAACTCATCGCTATATCGCTATCTAATTTATTTTGAATTTCAATAGATTTTTCTGGGGTTAATAATAAACTATCACCATTATATTGATTTTTAAATCTGACGCCTTCTTCAGTAATATCTTTTGGTTTTGCCAAACTAAAAACTTGAAAGCCCCCACTATCTGTAAGTATTGGCCCATTCCAATTCATAAATTTATGAAGGCCGCCGGCTTCTTTTATTACATCTTCACCAGGTCTAAGCCATAAATGATAAGTATTAGCAAGAATTATCCCTGCATCACACTCTTTTAATTCTTCTGGCGACAAAGTTTTAACTGTAGCTTGCGTTCCTACTGGCATAAACATTGGTGTTTCATAAGTTCCATAATTAGTTTTAATTTTTCCAAGTCTTGCTGATGTATGTTTTTCTTCTTTAAGTAAAGTATATTCTATTTTCATTTGTTTCACCCCAACTTGTTTTATTTTAGTATTTTTAATTATACCATATTTATTTTTATAATTCTATAATTTCCCATGAAAAAAGGCTTAAGAAACAAGCCTTATGATATCTTGAATAGTTATATAAAGCATTAAAATCATAAGTAAGATAAATCCTACTGTATGGAAGGTATTTTCAACTTTAGGATTAACTTTACTTCCTTTAATTGCTTCAATTACCACAAATAGAATTCGACCACCATCTAAAGCAGAGAAAGGTAATACATTAATTACTGCTAAGTTTAAACTTAAATAAGCAGTTAAATACATAATGCTTTGGAAGCCTACTTTTGCACTTTCTCCTACTATCGTATACATACCAACTGGTCCAGATAAAGATGAAAGACCTAATTTACCTGTGAAAAGTGAACCAATTATTAAAAACATTGTTGAGATAATTGAGCCTAATTTACTAAAGGCATATTTGAATGTTGGAATAATACCTCTTTCAATTTTATCTCCAACTCCGATACCAAAAACTTTTCTTTCAGTACCAGTTTCATCTTTTTCTAGTTTTGGAGTTACATTATAAGTTTTAGTAGTTCCGTCTTTCTTTTTAACTACAAATTCATAAACATCACTATCATGTTTTAAGTTTAAAACTAAACTCATTTTATCCCAAGTATTTACTCTGTAACCATTAATTTTAGTTACCCTATCTCCTACTTCAATACCAGCTGTGCTAACTGGGTATCCTTCAGGAGCATAACCAACAATTGATCTTTGTTCTGTGCAGCCATAAATAAATCCTTGAAGTAAAAGAATAATAAAGGCTGTAATTGTATTCATAGTTACTCCAGCAATTAAAATTAAGAATCTTTCCCATTTACTGCGATTACATAAATACTCTTCTTTCTTTAAATTTTCGCCATCTTCTAATACTTCTCCTGCCATCGCACAAAAGCCACCAATTGGAAATAATCTTAAAGAATATTCCGTTGGATCATTATGTTTTTTCCTTTTAAAAGAAAATATTTTAGGACCCATACCAAGTGCAAATTCATGAACATAAACGCCTACCTTTTTAGCAGCAATAAAATGTCCAAATTCATGTACAAATATTAAAAGCCCTAACATTAAAACTAAAATTACTATTGCCATATCTTTTTATCCTCTTTTCTATAAATATTTGATAAATAACATAAATGCTATTGCTACAAATATTAAACTATCTAATCTATCTAAAATGCCACCATGACCAGGTATTAGATTACTAAAATCTTTAATCTCAAAATGCCTTTTAATCGCACTAAAGAATAAATCTCCCGCCTGTCCAATAATACTTAATAGAAGTGTCATTAAAATAATTAATAATAAACTAATATTTCCACCTATGATAGTTACATAATATACACTCATAATAAAGGTAGCCATAACTGATCCAATAATGCATCCTTCAATGGTTTTATGCGGACTTATTTTCGTAAATCGATGTTTACCAATAAGACTTCCCCCAAAATATGCAAAAGTATCAGTAAAGACTGTAATTAGTAAAATATATAAGAAATATTTTAAATCTAAATCTCTAATTAAAATCAGATAATTAAGCCCAATACCTATTAAAAATATAAAACCATATAATTTAAAGGCATCTGATGAATTATATTTATTTCTAGTTTGATAAATAATAACCGGAAGCAGAATTAATAATAATGATAAACTAATAACTTTATAATCTAATCCATTTATTAGATTATTACTATCAAAATTACTATAAATAATACTAATTAGTCCTATAAAACTAAGAAGTCTTACCCAAATAGGTAAATTAAATAGTTTCATAATTTCTCTAAATGATAATATACTTATTAAACCTATACCTAGAGCAAATGGTATTTTGCCTAGAATAATAAGTGGTAAAAAGATTATTATCATTATAACTGCACTAACAATTCTTTTTCTCATTAGTTACCTCCAAATCTACGATTACGATGTATATATTCATCTATTGCTTTATCAAATTCTTTTTCATCAAAATCAGGAAAATATACCTTAGGAAAATAAAACTCTGCATAACTTGCTTGCCATAACATAAAGTTTGAAAGTCTTTCTTCTCCACTAGTTCTAATAACAAAATCTAAATCTGGTAAATCTTGATATAAATTGTGACTAATAGATTCTTCTGTTATTTCTTTTCCATCCCGAATTAATTTGTTAACAGTATCTACAATTTCAGCACGTGAACCATAATTTAAACAAATATTTAAGGTGCCTGCAGTATTATTTTTAGTCATCTCTTGAACTTCTGTAATAATTTTATAAATACGATTAGATAAAGGTTCTTTTCTTCCTGAAAATATAATTTTAATATTTTTTTCGTCTAATTCTTTAACTCTTTCAGTAAAAAATTTAACTATTAAGCCCATTAAGTAACTTACTTCTTCTTTGCTACGATTAAAATTTTCGGTTGAAAAAGCATAAATACTTAAATATTTAACACCTTTACTAAAAATGTAAGATGATAAATCTATTATTCGATTGGCTCCAGCTAAATGACCTTCTAAAGTTTTTTTACCTTTTTCTTTTGCCCATCTTCGATTTCCATCCATAATAATACCAACATGAATAGGTATATTATTTTCCATATTAAAACACCCTATATTAATTATATAATATTTTAAATAAATTACAATATTTAAAATCCCAAAAAATAAAAAATTGCCCATAAAAAAATCCAGTAAAAACTGGATTATTTAATTTGATTCATAACTTCTTCAGCAAAGTTATCTGAACGTTTTTCCATACCTTCTCCTACTTCAAAACGAATCATTTTTAAAACTTTACCGCCATTATTTTGAACATATGTTTTAACATCAATATCACCATTTTTAATAAAGGCTTGATGAATTAAGCATATTTCTTTAAAGAATTTTTTAATTCTTCCTTCAACCATTTTTTCAGCAATTTCAGCAGGTTTACCTTCATTCATTGCTTGTTCTTTAAAGATATTTCTTTCTTTTTCAATTCTCTCAGCAGGAATTTCATCTTCAGAAACATATTCTGGTTTCATAGCAGCTGCTTGCATTGCAACATCTTTAGCTACTTCTTCATTTGCTCCTTCTAAAAGAGTTAAAACAGCAATCTTACCACCCATGTGTAAGTAAGAGCCAAATGTTTCATTATCATTTTTTTCTAAAACTTCTAATCTTCTTAATGATAATTTTTCACCAATTTTAGCAGTTTTACTAACAATAAGTTCACTAACTGTTCCTTCATCAGTATTAAGATTTAAAACTTCTTCTAAATTTTTAGCATCACTATTTAAAATAGCATTACCAATAGTATCTATCATACCAACAAATTCTTCATTTTTACTTACAAAGTCAGTTTCACTATTAACTTCTAAAATAACTGCTTTATTTCCTTTTATAAATACATTAGCAAGACCTTCAGCAGCAATACGGCTTTCTTTTTTAGCCGCTTTAGCAATACCTTTTTCTCTTAAATAATCGATTGCGGCTTCCATATCACCATTTGTTTCAGTTAAAGCCTTTTTGCAATCCATCATTCCTGCACCAGTTTTAGCACGTAATTCGGCAACACTTTTAGCATCTATCATAATTACACTCCTTATTTTAAAACAGTTAATAATTCTTCTTTTTTCATTGAAGAATAACCTTTAATTTTTCTTGCTTTAGCAATTTGTTTTAATTCAACTAAAGTTTTTAATGATAAATCTTCTTCTTCAACCATTTTTTCTTCTTCAATTGCTTCTTTAGTTTTTTCTTCTTCTAAACTTTCAACGAATACTTCTTTTACTGATTTAGCTTTTTTATCATCTTTTTTAGCAGTTTTTTCATCTTCAGTAATATAGTCTTCTAGTTCTAAACCACGAGATTCACATATAGCGTTAGTTAAAACACCTAAAACTACTTTAACACTTCTTACAGCATCATCATTAGCAGGAATTACATAATCAACATCATCTGGATCACAGTTAGTATCAACTAAACCAAAGACAGGAATATTTAATTTTCTTGCTTCACGAATAGCATTAATTTCCTTTTTAGGATCAGTAATGATTAATGCATTAGGAAGTTTTTCCATTTCACGAATACCGCCTAGTACTTTATTTAGCTTATCATATTCTTTTTTAAGACCGATAACTTCTTTCTTAGGTAGAATATCAAAAGTACCATCAGCTTCCATTTTTTCAATTTCTTCTAATCTTTTAATTCTTCTTCTAATAGTTCTAAAGTTAGTTAATGTTCCACCTAACCATCTTTCAACTACATAATAAGAATTACTTCTTTCGGCTTCTTCTTTAGACGCCTCCATTGCTTGCTTTTTAGTACCTACATAAAGAAAAGTACCTCCATTATCAGCAATTTCCTTAATTTTTGCATAAGCATTTTCAATGCATTCTGCAGTTTTTTCTAGATCGATAATATAAATATCATCTCTAGCAGTAAAGATGTATTCCTTCATT
>CACZQI010000076.1 GCA_902783345.1 uncultured Erysipelotrichaceae bacterium | reverse complement strand
TATAGGTTTACTTTTAGTCCAGTTAGTGATTTAATAAAACAAGGTGGTAAATTTGAAAAGGAGATTAGGAAAACAAATATTTAAAAATACTATTATCTATTCAATTTATCTTTTTTTGTTAGAGATAGTAGTAAAAATAAATACTGATAATAGTATTCTTGATTGGAGCATGCTAAGAATTTTAATTAGTTCTGTTATTCTTGGACTTATTCTTGGTTTAGCAATGTCTTTATTTAAAGGAAAAAAGGGAAAAATAATTGGCACTATAGTAGCATTTGCTTTATGCGTTTATACCTGGATTGAAATCAACTTATATAATTATTTAGGTTTCTTTATGGGTATGGGTAATGCTGAACAAGGTACTAAGATAACTGATTATATTAAAGATTATATTGAATCAGCAAGACTAATAAGTTTACTTGTTTTAGTTCCTTTCGTAATATATGTCATTTATATCTGGTTTTTAGATCCCAAAATTAAAAAAAGAAAATTAGAAAAAACGACAGTATTTGTTTTTAAAAGAAATACTTTAGGTAAGAAAAGTTTAGATTTAGTAGTAAGCATTATCGTACTAATCTCTTTATTATGTTTATATTATTTATCATTAGATGCTTCATTTATGCAAAATAAACTTCAGACTATTAAAAATACATCTTTAATTAAAACTAGTGATAATTCTAATCTTTCAGTAAGCCAATTTGGTTTATATGTCTATGCTTTATCTGATTTATCAATTGGTACTTTTAATATTGAAGAAGATGAAATTGAAATAATTGCAAATAACGATAAACCAATAGAAAATGAAATAGTTACTGATAATACTAGAGTAATTGATGATACTGCTTGGAATGAAGTAATAGCAAATGAAAAAGATAGTACTTATAATAAATTAAATAAATACTTTATATCTCGTGATATAACTGATAAAAATGATTATACCGGTATTTTTGAAGGTAAAAACTTAATTATTGTTTTAATGGAATCAGTTAATATGATTGCTATTAACGAAACTGAATTTCCTACTTTATATAAGATATATAATGAAGGTATTAGTTTTAGAAATAATTATAGTCCTAGAAATAACTGTAGTACTGGTAATAATGAAATGACTGTTATGACAAGTCTATTTACTATTAATAATACATGTACTGCTAATAAATATAAAAATAATGTTTATCCAGAAGCTGTGTTTAATTTATTTAATAATGCTGGTTATAAAACTAGTAGTTATCATGATTATGCTGAGGCTTATTATTATCGTAAAACAATACATCCTAATATGGGAAGTATGAAATACTACAATGTTAATGATTTAAAAATGAAATGGAATTCAGTTTATGAAGAATGGCCAAGTGATGTTGATTTTATTGAGAAAGCCGCTCCTAAATTTATTGATGAAGATAAATTTATGGTTTTCTTAACAAGTGTTACAACTCATCAACCATATACAGTTTCTAGTGAATTTGGGGATAAACATTTAAGTGAACTTAAATCATATAACTATAGTAAACCACTTAAAAGATATATGTCTAAAATGAAAGAGTTAGATAAAGCTTTAGAATTATTACTTAAAAAGTTAGAAGATAAAGGTAAATTAGATGATACTGTTATCGCGCTTTTCGGTGATCATTATCCATACGGTCTTACTAATAATCAAATTAATGAAATATTAGATTATGATGTTAAAGTAAATAAAGAAGTAGATCGTACGCCAATGGTTATTTATAACAGTGCTACAACTCCAGATCAAATTACTAAATATACATCTATTATTGATTTACTTCCAACCCTTTTAAATATGTTTAATTTAAATTATGATCCAAGATTATATTTAGGTACTGATATTATGTCTAACGCACATGGACGTACAGTATTTGCTGATGGTTCATGGCAAGATGAAGTAGGTTATTACAGTGCTACTTCAGGAAAGTTTAATAGATCAAATACAGAAGATACTTATAATAGTTTTTATACTGAAGAAGAATTAAAACTAATTAATGCCGAAATAACTACTAGACAAAAAATGAGTGCTTTAGCTATTAAAAATAATTACTTTAAATATTTAAATAATGCATTAAAGAAATATGAAAAAGTAGAAGAAACAGATGAAGTAGATATAAATGAAAATGAGAGCGAGGAAAATTAATGAATTTAGTAATTGTTGAATCTCCAAGTAAAACTAAAACAATTGGTAAGTATTTAGGTAGTAATTACAAAGTAGTATCTAGTAAAGGCCATATTAGAGATTTGGCAACCACTGGTAAATATGGGCTTGGTATTGATATTGAAAATAACTTTGCCCCTAATTATACTGTTATTAAAGGTAAAAATAGTGTTATTAAAGAACTTAAAAAAGAAGCATCAGCATCTGATAAAGTATATCTTGCAACCGATCCAGATAGAGAAGGGGAAGCAATTAGTTGGCATTTGTTTGATGCATTAAATTTAAAAAATAATAATTATGATAGAGTAGTTTTTAATGAAATAACGCATGATGCAGTAGTAAATGCTTTTAATCATCCAAGAAAAATTGATGAAAATCTAGTTAAAAGTCAAGAAACGAGAAGAATGCTTGATCGCATTATTGGCTTTAGATTATCTAAATTAATGCAATCTAAAACAGGAGGAAAAAGTGCTGGTCGTGTGCAAAGTGTGGCTTTAAAACTTATTGTTGATAGAGAAAGAGAAATAAATGCTTTTGTACCTACTGAGTATTGGACAATCAAAGCTATTTTCCCTGATTTTGAAGCATCTTTAGAAAAATACCAAAGTAAAAAAATTGAAATAAAATCAGAAGTTGAAGCTGATGAAATTTTAAATAAACTTTCTAAGACTTATAATATTGAATCTATTGAAAAGAAAGAAAAAAATAAAAAAGGAGTAACACCTTTTACAACTTCAACTTTGCAACAAGCATGTAGTACTAAATTTAATTTTGGGGCATCAAAAACAATGCGAATTGCTCAAAAGTTATATGAAAGTGTCGATATTGGAACTGAAACAGTTGGTTTAATTACTTATATGCGTACAGATTCACTTAGACTTTCTGATACTTTTGTAAAAGATGCTCATGATTATATTTCTAAAAAGTATGGTAAAGAATATATTGGAGCAGTTAAAAAGAGTAAAGATAATAAAAATGTTCAAGATGCTCATGAAGCCATTAGACCAACATCAATAACTAGAACTCCAGAATCTATTAAAGAGTATTTGACTCCTGATGAATATAAAGTTTATAGTATCATTTATGCTAGAGCTCTTGCTTCTGTAATGGCTGATGCTAAAGTACTTGCTACTACCATAACTTTAGAAAACAATGGTTATATATTTAAGGCAACTGGTTCAGTTATTACATTTAAAGGTTTTTTAAATGTTTATGATAAATATATGGATAGTGATGATGTTATTTTACCAGAATTTGGGGAAAATATTAAAGTCGCAATCGCAAATGATACTATTAAAGAGCAACATTTTACATCACCTAAACCAAGATTTACTGAAGCATCACTTATTAAAGAATTAGAATCACTTGGTATTGGTAGACCATCTACTTATGCTAAAATTTTAGAAGTAATTAAAGAAAGATTATATGTAAAATTAGAAGATAAAAAATTTGTGCCAACTGAAGTTGGATTTGAAATAACTGATAAATTACAAGAATTCTTCTCTAATATAATTAATGTAGAATATACTGCTAATATGGAAACAGATTTAGATTTAATTGCTGATAATAAAGAAGATAATGTTAAAGTATTAAAAGCATTTTATAATGATTTTGAGCCATTAGTTAAAAAAGCATTTGATGAAATGGAAAAGAAAGCACCTGAAGAAACTGGTGAAACTTGCCCTGAGTGTGGAAGTGCATTAGTTATAAGAACAGGTAAATTTGGTAAATTTACTGCTTGCTCTAATTATCCAACTTGCAAATATATTAAAAAAGAAGAAAAAGAAGTTGTAAATGTTTGTAAGTGCCCGGAATGTGGTCATAACATTATTGAAAAGAAAAGCCGCAAAGGCAAAGTGTTTTATGGCTGTGATAATTATCCAAAATGTAAAAATGCTTATTGGGATAAACCAACTGGGGAAAAATGTCCAAATTGTGGTTCCCTTTTACTAGAGCATGGTAAAAAAATTAAGTGTTCTTCATGTGATTTTTCTTAAATCTATTATTGCTATATAATGAATTTGCAAAAGAAATTTGCATAAAATATTAAAAAAGCAGGTGTTTGCACAGCCGTATAAATGAGCGAAATAATAAAGTTAGAGAGCCCACTCTAATTTTTATTTTATAAACTTTTTATTGACTGAATATTTAGTTTATATTATAATATATATATTCAAGTGATATTTTATTAGAAGAAAAATGTAGAAAATATAGTAATAAATAAAAAAGATGGCGCTTCCGGCCATAACAGGAACTAAATAAAAAGAGTAGCCCCCTTACTCTTTTTAATTTTTCTTGCACCGATATTCATCACGTGGTATAATACAAGTAGTTTTGAAGGGAGGTATCAAAATGACTAAGGTAGAAGTTAGAAATGGTGAC
>CACZQI010000075.1 GCA_902783345.1 uncultured Erysipelotrichaceae bacterium | reverse complement strand
TTTTAACAATTAATAAGATTTTATAAAACCCTTGTAAAATAAGGGCACGAGCTGATTTTTCATTACCTCTTATTTTGTTTCATACCCGGCAGGTCGTGTGTTCGAATCACACCGTCGCTACCAATGAAAACAAAAAGTTTAGTAATTATACTAAACTTTTTTTAATTAAAAAAGCCTATTCTTCAGTAGGCTCTTCTTTTTCTGTAGCATTATCTTTTGTTATATATAAAATACTTCCATCATCAAAAGTAACTTTAGTACTAAAACCAATAACATAATTATATTTATTATAAATAATTAAAATCTTTTTATCAGTTACTTCTTTATTAAAACTATATTCTTTCATACTTACTTTATTTAAAGCATCATTAAATTCTATACTTTCTTCATTAAGAGCTTTATCTAATTTTAAAGTATAGGTTTTATCATATGCACTATCTTCTTCAGATAAATGATCAAATTCTAAAAGAGATGCTTTCTTTTTCTGTAAAGTATTTTCGCCACTAACAGTTAACTTAGATTCTTTTGTTACTTCATTACCAGCTGCATCACTAATAATTAAAGTTACCTTATAAGTTCCTTCATTTTTATTAAGTTCTAAGTCTTTAACTTTTTTAAATTTAACTGTACATGGAAGTGATAAATCTGTACATTTGGTAAGAAAATCATTAGGATTAAAGTCTTCATTTACTCCAACTGTTAAATCTTCTATTTCAAAAAGAGGTTTTGTAGTATCTTTAACATAAAGTTTACCTTTTTTAATAATACTGCCTTTTTTTACTTTATAAGCATATTCACCAGCACTACTGGTTTTACCATTTTCATCAATACTAACATTGGTAACATCTAAAGTATATCCTTCAATATTATTACCCGTAATATAATCTTTAATATCAGTAGATAATTTTTCTCCTAGTTCTACTGTTACACTCTTAAGTTTAATATTATCTTTATTTTTATAATCTAAATAAAAATAAATACCACCCGCAATTAAACCAGCAAAAATTATTAAAGCAAATATTACTTTAATTGGACTACTTTCTTCAATATAAAAATCTTGATCCATTAAATCCACCTCGCAAAATAGATATTACGAGTATAATCCATCTCATATGAATCAAATAAACTTATGATTCCATCTACTAAATTCTTTAAAAGATTATTAGGGTCTTTACTAACTCTAATATTTAACAATCTATTTTTCATATCTTTTCTAAAATAATAATCATCGATATATTTATTTAAAACAAAATCTAGTTTTTCAACCGTTTTTAAATCTTCTTCTTTTTCAATATCAATATTAAAAATATAATTTTTATAAACAGATATTAACTTAGATGTTATATTATCATCTTCAGTATATTCAAAATTAATTATTTTATAAAAATATGGACAATGCTTAAGAATAATTTTATTTTTTCTCATCCTATCACTCTCTATCCTTAAACATTATAACATATCTCAAAAAAAAATACACTATTTTAGTGTATTTCAGTTCCACAATTAGGACAAAATTTAGCGCCATTAAGTTCAGAACCACAATTTTTGCAGAATTTTGCTTTAGATGTACTTTTCTTTTTAGTTGTAGCTCCAGCTTCTTCTTTATTAGTATTAAAAGTAGATTCAAATTTTTCTTCTGTAATTGGGCCGTAACTTGATACCGGAACATCCTTAAATGATGCATCACCAAATCCTAATATGGCATAGAAGATAACTGGTAAAAGTGTTAAACCAATACCATAACCTACTCCATCTTTACCAAATTTTAAGGCTAAATTATAATGAACAGCAAATGTACCAGCTAATGATATTAATGCAGCAAGTGGTGTTAAGCCAATTAGACCTAAAACACTTGTAATAGTAGATGCTATCGCAATTAAGAAGAACCACCATTTAACACCGGCAATTTCACATAATACCCAAGTATTATAATAAGGAACAATTGCTTCCCAACCAGAACGACCTGCTTTCTTGTATACTTTAACCATTGCAATGATTTGGAAAACTACTACTGCAATTACAATAAGAACAAAGAATATTAATGCTCCACCTAATATAGCAGCTAAGCCACCAAAAACAGCTTTATCGCTTATTTCTCCTAAATTTACACTCATTTTTTTACCTCTTTTCCTGTTATTATTATATTATAATTATGTTTTATTGACAAGGGAAAATTTTTTTAAAAGACAATAAAAAAAGTTAGTTTTCTTCTTTTTCACTAACTTCAATTACTTCCTTACCTTTATAATATCCACATTTAGGACATGCTCTATGTGGTTTAATAGGTTCTGCGCAATTTGGACAATTTACAAATCCAGGTACAGTTTTCTTTAAATGTGTACGACGCATTCTTTTTTTAGTTTTACTAGTTCTTCTAAAAGGAACTGCCATAGTATC
>CACZQI010000074.1 GCA_902783345.1 uncultured Erysipelotrichaceae bacterium | reverse complement strand
TGGTAAAGTTCAAGATTATTTAGTATCTGACTTATGCCCACTCGCTTTTGATTTGGAGGATTAATATGGTTAGTGAATTAGAAAGTCTCTTAGCTAATAGTTATGCTCCATATGATCATATGTGTTTTAGTAGCATAGTTGTTATGAAAGATAAAACAACATTTGGCGGAGTAGTAGTTAAAAATGCAATTTTTAGAGATGCCATATATGCCGAGCAAATTGCTATTGCGCGTGCTATAACTGCTGGATATAAATATAAAGATTTTGAAGCAATTTATATTATGGTTGGAACTAATAACATTAATGATTTAAAATATATTAATAAAGATATGATATTAGAATTTTTTGAGCCAGATAAATGTGTTTATTTATACGATTTAAATCGTAATGAAAGAATAATTAAGGTTGGTAATTTAGTTAATAATATTTATTAGGAGGTAAAATATGAAAAGGGGATTTGTAAGTATAATTGGTCGCCCTAATACAGGTAAAAGTACTTTAATGAATACAATTTTAGGGTCTCATTTAGCAATAGTGTCAGATGTAGCAGGAACAACTCGTAATGCTATACAAGGTGTTTATAATGATGAAAATGTTCAAATTATATTTATAGATACACCAGGTATTCATAAACCTCAAGATAAATTAGGAAAATATTTAAATAAGCAAAGTTATGAGTCTTTAGAAGATATTGATGCAATACTTTTTGTCGTTGATGCTACTAAAGCACCTGGCAGAGGAGATAAATTTATTATTGAAACCTTTAAAAATGTCTCTACACCAGTTATTTTAGTATTAAATAAGATTGATAAATTAGATGATGAAGGTATTTTAAAAGCTATAAATGAATATAAAGATTTATATGATTTTTCAGATATTATTCCAATTAGTGCTTTAAAAAATGATAATATAACTCGTTTAATTAAACTTCTAAAAGGTTATTTAACTGATGAAATTAAATATTATGATGATGGAACAATTACAAATACTAGTTTAGAGTTTATGTTAGGAGAACTTGTTAGAGAAAAAGTTTTAAATTTAACTGATGAAGAAGTACCACACTCAGTAACATGCGCTGTAACTCATATGAAAGATAAAGGTAATATCTTTGATGTGTATGTCGATATTATTGTTGACCGTGCTTCACTTAAAAAAATTATTATTGGTTCTGGCGGATCTATGCTTAAAAGAATCGGTACGATAGCGCGAAGAGATATGGAAGCTCTTTTGAATAAACAAGTTTATTTAGAATTATATGTTAAAACAATTAAAAATTGGCGTGATAAAGAAAGATATTTATCAGAGCTAGGTTTTAAAGATTTTGAATAAGTGAATAAAACATTCTAAAATATCCCACTATAAAATTAGAAAGGTTAGTGGGATAATTTAAATGGATAAAAAGGAAGCCTGGGAAATGTTTAAGAAAACTGGCAAAATAGAGTATTATTTATTATATAAAAGAGGTTAATATATGTTAAAAAAAGTAGAGGGCATAATTATAAAGGAAACAAGTTTTGGCGAAACTAGTAAGATAATTAATATCTTAACTAAGGATGGCTTAATTGGCGTAATGGCTAAAGGCGCTAAAAGTCTTAAAAGTCCTCTTAGAAGTTCAACATTAAGCCTTACTTATGCTGAATTTAACCTCTACTATCATGAAGATAAATTAAGTATTTTAAAAAGTGCTGATGTTATAAATGATTTTACAAATATAAAAAAAGATATAGTTTTAATAAGTTATATGACTTATCTTTGTGAACTAGCATCCAATGTTATGAAACAAAATCCAAATAGTGAAATATATGATTTATTAATTAGCGCCCTAAATAAAATAAATAATGGATTAAATCCAATGATTTTAACGAATATTTTTGAAATAAAACTTTTAGATTATTTGGGTGTTGGTATTAATTTTAATGGTTGCATTAAATGTGGCAGTTCTAGTGATATCATTACAATTGATGCTGATGCAGGGGGATATATTTGTCAAAACTGCTATGAAAATGAAATAATTTATGATGATAAAACTATTAAAATGCTAAGAATGTATTATTTAGTTGATATTAATTCAATAAGTGATTTAAAAATAAGTGATATTGTTATAAATAATATTAATCATTTTATCAATACATATTATGATAGATATACAGGTTTATATTTAAAAAGTAAAAAATTTTTAGAAGAAATGGTAAGTTAAAATTAAAGTCTCTAAAAAAGCGAAGAGACTTTTTATATTGAATAAATTATAATAAAATGATAAAATTAAAGTGTCTAGAGGTGGTAATATGTTAGAGAAAACCCAATCTTTTGATTTCTATGAAATGAAACGTGCTGAGGTAAATAAAGTACTTACTGAAGTAGTTAATGCTTTAAGAGAAAAAGGTTATAATCCTCTAAACCAATTAGTTGGTTATTTAATAAGTGGTAATCCAATTTATATTACTTCTTATAAAAATTCTCGAAATAAAATAATTAAACTTGAAAGAGAAAAAATTATTTTAGCTCTATTAGAAAGTTATTTAGAAATATGAAATGTTTAGGAATGGATTTAGGGACTAAAACACTAGGTCTTGCTATATCAGATAAAAATGGTTTAATAGCGTCTCCTTATAAAGTACTTAGATATAATGATATTAATGAGTTAATTAATGAATTAGTTGAAATTATAAATAAAGAAAAAATTGAATGCTTAGTTTTAGGTCTTCCTAAAAATATGAATAATAGTATGGGATTTGCCTCAGAAAGAAGTTTAAATTTTAAAAAATTATTAGAAGAAAAAGTTAATCTAGATGTAAATTTAGTTGATGAAAGATTATCGACAGTTGAAGCAGAAAATGTATTAATAAATGCTGATGTTCGCAGAGAAAAACGTAAAAAAGTAATTGATGAAATGGCAGCATGTATTATATTAGATACATATTTAAGGATGGTGAAATAAATGGAAAACAAAAGTCAATTTAAAATAGTTAATGATAAAGGAGAAGAACTAATTTGTGATGTTTTATTTACTTTTGAAGATAACAAGTTAAATAAAAATTACATTGTTTTTACTGATAATACATTAGATGATAATGGTCAGGTAAAAGTATATGCCAATTATTATGATCCTACTGGTAAAGATTTTACTTTAGGTAAAATTGAAACTGAAGAAGAATGGGAAAATATTAGTAAAATACTTGAAGATTTAAGTAAAAAGATTGAGGTTCAAGATGCTAAAGAATAAAAAGAAAAATCCTTTAATAAATAAAATTTTATTAATTGTTTTATCTTTGGTTGTGCTAGTTTTAGTAGCATTTGTGATAATTAGTAAAATATATTTAGAACCAGTAAATAAAAATGATGATACAATCATTAATTTTGTGGTGGAAAAAGGTTCTTCTAAGAATTCAATAGCCGAAAAATTAGAAAAAGCGGGATTAATTAAAAATGCTTTAGTTTTTAAAGTATATATTAAACTTAATGCTTCAAAAGAATTATATGCAGGTACTTATCAGTTATCTAAAAATATGGATGTAAATGAGATAATTGAGATCTTAAATAGCAATAAATCTATTGAAAATAATGGTATTACGGTTACATTTATTGAAGGTAAAAGACTTACTGATTATGCTAATAAAATAGCGTCTGTTTTAAATTTAAAAGCCGATGATGTTATAAAGTATTTAGATAGTAAAGAGTTTGTTGATGATAAAATCGAAAAATATTGGTTTATTACTGATGCAGTTTATGATGAAAAGATTTATCATCCATTAGAAGGCTATTTTTTCCCAGATACATATGAGTTTAAAATAGATTCTACTATTGATGATATAGCAAATAAATTACTTAGTGCGATGGAAAGTAAATTAGAAGTTTATAAAAATGAAATAGAAGTATCTGATTATACGCCGCATGAGCTTTTAACACTTGCCTCAATTATTGAACTAGAAGGAGCATCTAGTAATGATAGAGCAGGGGTAGCCGGAGTGTTCTATAATAGGCTTAATAGAGGTGAACCATTAGGTTCTGATGTAACTACTTATTATGGGGTACAAAAAGACTTCTCAAGAGATTTATCAAATGCTAATTTAAGAAGTTGTAATGGATATAATACTAGATCAGAATCTACTTGCCCAATAATTGGCTTACCAGTAGGCCCAATTTGTTCTCCATCACTTGCTTCCATTAGTGCAGCTATTATGCCAGAAGAAAATGATTACTATTATTTTGTGGCAGATAAAAATAAAAAGACATATTTTAGTAAAACATACAGTGAACATGTTAAAACTGTTTCTAATTTAAAAAAGGAAGGATTATGGTTCCAATACTAATCCTTCTTTTATATTTCAATATCGGCAATATATGGCCTGTGGTCTGATATGATTTCTTTAGGAATAATTGCGGATATTATTTTAATGTCTTTACTTGTTAAAATATAATCATATTTA
Source organism: uncultured Erysipelotrichaceae bacterium (assembly GCA_902783345.1). The sequence goes on along the minus strand of CACZQI010000074.1, from coordinate 5,835 downwards.
TATTTAGGTTTATCTGATGGCCAAGAATACATTCTTTTTTTAAAATAAGTAGCTGTATCAGTAGCAAAATCTAATTTATTAAGTAGGGGATTATCATAATCCATATTTAAATCACCTAAAATAAGATAATTACTATTTGGTAAATTGTTTTCTAATCTCTTAATTCCTTTAACTTGCTCATCTTCATTTAAACCTAAATGAGTTGATAATATGGTTAATTTTTTATTATTTATATTAATATTTGCTTTAATTATTGATCTATTTTCGTAATATTTGCCTCCTTTATGGATAAAAGGTGCTTTAATTTTAATAGTGCTTGCTTTATTTATTGGGTATTTTGAAAGTAAACCATTACCATAAGGAATAAAATGAAGATAGGTTGCTTTGCCAAAATAATAATATAGTCCTAGTTTAGTTGCAATATACTCTAATTGACTAGTCTTTATTTTTTTATCAAAACCCTTGCCATAAAGTTCATTTAAAGAAATAATATCAGGATCATATTTCTTAATTAAATTTATAATACTATCATAATCAATCTGGCCAGTTAAAAAGTTTTCAGCATGCATAATATTAAATGTCATAACCTTTAATTTCATAAATCCACCTTCTATAGATAATTTTACCATATTATAACTAATTTGCGTAAGTTATGATAAATATGTTATAATTTTATCTAGGTGATGAGAAGTGAAAGAAGTAATCATGGAAATGGAACGCTACGCTGAAGCAAACAATGTTCCCATTATCGAATTAGATTCAATTAAGTTTATAATGAAATATATTAAATTAAATAATGTAAAGACAGTATTAGAAATAGGTACTGCAATTGGATATTCAGCTATTTTAATGGCTAATGCTACTGATACAGTAGAAATAACTACCATTGAAAAAGATGAAAAAAGATATCGTGAAGCCGTTAAAAACGTTAATAGTTGTGGCTTAGATAAAAGAATTGAAATAGTTTATAATGATGCTTTAGAAGTAAATTTAGCTGGACATTCTTATGATTTAATCTTTATTGATGCTGCTAAAGGTGGTTATATTAAATATTTTGAAAAATTTTGTAATTATTTAAATCCAGGAGGAGTTATTATTACTGATAACTTAAAATTTCATGGTTTAGTTAAAAATAAAAGTTCAATTAAAAGTAAAAATTTAAAAGGTATCGTTGATAAAATTGAAAAATATATTGAATTTTTAGATAATAATAAAGATTATGTAACTAAATATTATGATATTGGTGATGGTTTATCAGTAACATTTAAGAAAAACAATGAAAAGTAGTAAAATATTAGTTAGAATAAATAATTTAAATGAAATTGAAGAATATAAAAAGTTAGGTATTACTAACTTTCTTTTTCCGCTTGAGGGCTTTAGTATTGGTTATGAGACTTTTAAATTAGAAGATTTACAAAATTTAAATGAAAATATTTATCTTTTAGTAAACCGTATATTAGATAATAAAGATATTGATAAATTTAAAAAGATTGTACCAAGTTTATCTTTTATAAAAGGACTTATATTTGAAGATTTAGGTATTTATGAAGTGTTAAATAAATCAAATATTCCTTTAATATGGAATCAAAATCATTTTGCTGTAAATACTTTAAGTATTAATATTTGGCTTGATAAAGTATCAAGTGTAGTAATTTCTAATGAACTAGAAAAAAGTGAACTTATTTATCTTTTAAATAATGTCAAAAAGAAAGTAATTTTACCTGTTTTTGGCCTTAATATGGCTATGTATTCAAGAAGAAGTCTTCTATCCTTTTATAATGAATATAAGAACTTAAAAACAATTAAAAAAGGCATTTTAAAAACTAATAATGATAAAGAATTTATTGCTGTTGAAAATAATTATGGTACAGTTCTATTTTATAAAGAATACTTTAATTTAATAAATGAAATAAGTAATTTTAATGATGATAATATCTTATTTTATTATGTAGATCCTAACATGATAGATATTAAAGATATTAAAAAAGTATTAAATGGAGAAAAAGATTATCAAAATCCATTTTATGAAAATAAAACAGTTTATAGGATTGGTGATTTAAATGATTGAGTTACTAGCACCCGCAGGAGATTTTGAAAGATTAAAAATCGCATTTCGTTATGGAGCAGATGCTGTTTATATTGGTGGTAAAAACTTTAGTTTAAGGGCTAATGCTAAAAACTTTAGTTTAGATGAAATAAAAGAGGCTGTGAAGTATGCCCACAGTTTAAATAAAAAGGTTTATGTAACAGTAAATATTGTTTTTCATGATGAAGATTTTAAAGGCTTAGAAGACTATTTAAAAACCCTTGATGAGTATGGAGTAGATGCAATAATAGTTAGTGATATTGCTGTTATGGATTTATGGAAAAAGTTAAAATTAAAGATGGAACTTCATGTATCAACTCAAGCAAGTACTTTAAATAAAGAAACTGCGCTTTTTTATAAAGAATTAGGAGCCACAAGAGTAGTTCTTGCAAGAGAAGCAAGTGAAGAAGATATTAAAGAAATAAAAGAGTATACTTCTCTAGAAATTGAAGCCTTTATTCATGGCGCCATGTGTACAAGTATTAGTGGTAGATGTATTATGAGTAATTATGCTACTAATAGGGATGCCAATCGTGGTGGATGCGCTCAAATATGTAGATGGTGTTTTAAATATTATGATGAAAATAATAACTTTTTAGATGATAACTTTCAAATGAGCCCTAAAGATTTAAATATGGTATCATATATTGGTGATATGATTAAAGCTGGCGTAAATTCCTTCAAAATAGAAGGTAGAATGCGTAGTATTTATTATGTTGCAACAGTGCTTTTATCATATCGAAATATAATAGATAAATATTTAAATAACGCTTTAACCGAAAAAGATACTGAGTACTATTTAAAAGTGTTAAATAGATGCGCTAATAGAGAAAGTACATCTCACTTTTTTAAGGGGCTACCAACTGTTAAAGAACAATATTATACTGATCATGGAATGGAACCATCAAATCAAGATTTCTTAGGTATTGTTTTAGATAATAATAATGGCATTATTACTCTAGAACAAAGAAATTATTTTAAAATAGGTGATATAGTTCAATTTATTAGTCCAAATTTTGAGACTTTTGAATATACTATTAAAGAAATTTATGATGAAAATATGGATAAAATTGAAGCCGCTAATCATGCTCAAATGATTGTTAAAATTAAAGCTGATTTACCTTTAAGTAAAGATGATATTATGCGTGTAAAAGTATTTGACAAATAGCGCCTTTTGTAGTATCCTTATTAAAGTATTTTTTACGAAGGGACGAATGAAAAATGCCAAAAAAAGAAATATTACTTACAAGTGAAGGATTTTTGGAATTAGAAGAAGAATTAAATAATTTAAAAAATGTTGAAAGACCTAGTGTCATTGAAGCAATAAAAGAAGCAAGAGCACAAGGAGATTTATCAGAAAATGCTGACTATGATGCTGCTAGAAATAAACAAGCAGAAGTAGAAGCTAGAATTAAAGAAATCGAATATATGCTTGAAAATGCCAAAATAATTGAAAAGTCTAATAACCATGAAGTAGGACTTGGTTCTAAAGTTGATATTTTATATGTTGAAGATGATGAAGAAGAAACTTATTGTATTGTAGGTTCAACTGAAGCAGACCCACTTGAAAATAAAATATCTAATGAATCACCAATTGGTAAGGCTATTATTGGTAAAAAAGAAGGAGATACTGTGGAAATTGAATCTCCAAATGGAAATTATCAAATAAAAATCGTTAAAGTTGCTTAACGATTTTTTGTTTATTTTAAATATTTTTTAATTAATAATTCATCTTTAAATAAATTAGTTATTTGTTTTTCCATAAAATTAATAATAGATACTAATGAATTATGATTAATAAAATGCTTATTTAATTTATAAGTATTAATATTAACTAAACCATTATTATTAGTTTTTACTGTCAAAGTATTATTATTAATATTAATAACTACTTTATATTGACAATCATTATGAATAATTTCAAGTGTTCCATTAATATTTTCCGCATTTATTTCAAAATAACTAGTAAATTTATCATTAATATTATCAAGTTTAATATACATTCCTTTTTCATATATAACTAAATTAGAACCTTTCCAAAATATTAAACATTTAGATAATTCATTATCAAATTTAGCCATATTAGGTTTATCATTGTTAAGTAAGTGAGTAGTATAGTGATTTTCCTTTAAGAATAAGCATATTTGATTATTAATGGTACTGTTTTCATTAATATCAAGGATACTTTTTAAATATAATTTATTATCCATCTTAAATTACCCCTTTGTTTGACTACATATAATAGCACATTTACCTTGAAATTGCAAATATAATAAAGTATAATAATAGAGATTTAAGGAGAGTATATATGAAAAATGTTAAAGAAAAAAGTTTTAAAGTAGAAGGAGAAACCTGGACTAAAGCCTTAGATAAATCATTTCAAAAAAATGTAGCAAATGTTAAAGTAGATGGTTTTCGTAAAGGAAAATGCCCAAAAGATGTATATATAAAGAAATTTGGTATAGAATCACTTTATATGGATGCAGTAGACTTTGTTATTAATGATGCATATCGTGCTGTCTTAGAAGGTGAAGATTTAAATCCAGTTTGTGAACCAAAAGTAGATATCAAAAATATTAGTGAAAAAGAAGTAGAATTTGTTTTTACTATTATTGAAAAACCAGAAGTAAAATTAGGTAAATATACAAAACTCGGAATTAAAAAAGAAAAAGTAGAAGTAACTGATGAAGAGATTAATAATGAAATAAAATCTTTGCAAGATAAATTCGCCGATGTTATCGAACTTACTGAAGGTAAAGTAGAAGATGGTTTTACAGCTGTAATTGACTTTGAAGGTAAAGTTGATGGTAAAATATTAGATGGTGGGACAGGAGCAAACTATCCACTTGAAATAGGGTCACATACATTTATTCCTGGCTTTGAAGAAGGTTTAATTGGAATGAGTATTGGTGAAGAAAAAACTTTAAATTTAAAATTCCCTGAAAATTATGTTGAAGATTTAAAGAATAAGGATGTTGAATTTAAAGTTAAAGTAAATGGAATTAAAAAACGTGTTTTACCTGAATTAAATGAAGAATTTTATAAAGATTTAGGCTACGATGATGTAAAAACCGAAGAAGAACTTAAAGCACGTGTTAAAGAACATCTACAAGAACATAAAGATGCTCATGCCGATGATGAATATATTGATAAATTAATTAAAAAAGCAATAGAAAATATGGAAGTAGAAATTAATCCTGAAATTATTGCTGATGAAGTAGATAGAATGCTTAATAGTTATAAGCAAGAACTTCAAATGCAAGGATTATCTCTAGAACAATATCTAGCATTTACTAAAGGCACAATTGATGATTTAAAGAAAATGATGGAACCAGAAGCGGAAAATCGAATTAAAACTAGATATTTATTAGAAGAAATTATAAATAAAGAGAATATTGAAGTAACTCATGAAATGGTTCATGAAGAAGCACATAAAATGGCAGAAATGTATAATATGAGCGAAGAAGAAATATTTGCATCAATTGGCGGAGAAGATGCTATTGAATATGAACTTAAAATGAGAGCAGCAATTGATTTTTTAAAAAATAATTAAGAACCTTTAAATAGGTTCTTTTAAATAGGCACAATAAGTAGCTTATTATAAATTAATTCTTAAATAACAAAAACCTAACATTAACAAAATATGGACTATTCTAGATTTATAGTAGAGTGTATAATCTAATGAAGTATCTTTAAAGATACTTTTTATTTGGGTTAAAATGCTAAGTCCACCAAATCCCATTAAAATA
>CACZQI010000073.1 GCA_902783345.1 uncultured Erysipelotrichaceae bacterium | reverse complement strand
TGGATCTTTAGCTCAGTTGGTTAGAGCATCCGGCTCATAACCGGGCGGTCGTAGGTTCGAGTCCTACAAGATCCACCATTTTTATTTTTGCAGGTATGGCGGAACTGGCAGACGCGCTAGACTTAGGATCTAGTGGAGCAATCCGTGCAGGTTCAAGTCCTGTTACCTGCACCACTTAAAAATAAAACAATCTGAAAAATGATTGTTTTTGTTTTACATCATTATTTAAATAATTATTATTAATTATGTGTTATAATAACTAATAATTTAATGAGGTGAGAATATGAATATATCAATTAAATATAATAATATTATAGATGAATTTAGTAACGATTTAACCTTACAAATGAGATTAGAAAATTATATTAAAAATCATTTTGATCTTGCCTATACGATTTCTAAGTTATGTCCTATATACTTGTTAGGAGGTGCTATTAGAGATTTAATATATGCTAAAAAACCTAAAGATTTAGATTTTGTTGTTTTAGGAAAAGAAAACATAGATTGGATTTTACAGATATTTGAAAAATTTAATATTGAATACTCCTATAATAGATTTGGTGGTTTTAGATTTTATTATAATAATACTAAAATTGATTTATGGTTAAGTGATGATTTATTTTCATCTATCCAATATAATGTTGATGGTTTATTCTTTGATTTAAAAAACAATTCTTTATTATCACTAACTTTTGAAGATTTTATTAATAATGGATTAAAAATGGTAAATAAAGATAATAATATAGAAAAAGGAAGAGAAATAAAATTAATAAAATTTGAAGAAAAATTTAAAAGAGATAAAAAATAAAGTTTATACTACAATTTGCACTAGTTAAAAAATAAAACAATTTGAAAAATGATTGTTTTTTTAAAACTTAATTATTATAATAAATTTAGAGGTGACAAAAATGAATTTTCCAATTAAATATGCTGTATTAGAACTTAAAGAGCGAGGCGGTTGGGCAGTCAATTATGCAAACATTACTCAAGGGTTTATTGTAGCAAAGTGTTATGTTATTGAAAGTAATATTAAATATAATACTTATGGAAATTATGAAATAAATCATAAAGTATTTTTTCCTTTTAAAGATATTGAAACATTTAGGGTTTCGCTTGATTATGGGAAACAAAATATTGGCTCTGCCGAAATACCTAGATATAATGCTTGTAATGAAGTATGGCCAGTTGATATTGTAACTGAATTATTTGATACTTATGAAGAAGCTAAAGCTTCTGCTATAAAGCAAAATGAAGAATATAAGAATAATTTAATTTTAAAAGTGCCTAGTCCTAAAGTTTGGAATAAAGAAAATATAACAAATGTTAAAAACTCTTTAGATATTTTAAAGCAAGAATTTGAAGAAAGACTAAAAATAAGTAATTTATTTGAGCAATTAGTTTTAGAAGAAACTAAAGATTTAGTTATAAGTAAAGAACTAGAATCTAATATTAAAATATTAAAACCAATAAATAATAAACAATAAAAACGACTTTTTAGCCGTTTTATTATTTTGTTAAATCATATTTAGGAGCAAGATTTCTTCTAATTTCACATGCCCAAAAATTAACTTCACTAATTGCACTAATTGGATTAGTATTATTAAGGCATCTAGCATCATCAGGTATAACTTTTTTTCTGTCATCAGCAGGTAAAGTATATTTATAACCATATAATGGAGCACTAAAATATTTCATAACAGTTGGATTTTCTAAATCTAGTCCTAGTTCAATAGTGCCAAGTTCTTTATTTGGTAAATAAATATGTTTAACCATTTGAAGATTCTCTTTAAAGATAATAATAACATCTTTTCTTTTACCATTTCCTTCGATAAATACTATTGGAAAGCCATCACTTACTACTAAATATCCTATACACGCATTACTATTTGTATATAATTTATAATCCATTCCTTCGCCATTTTTATAGCTTGCAGGGCTGTATCCTAAACCAGATAAAACCTTTTCAATATCATAACCAACCTCTTTGCTGTAATTAGCAATTTTATTATTTATTGCTAATTCATTAATGCTTTTATTTTCCATATTTTACTTCCTCTCTTTTCCTTTTTTACTGGGATTCCTTTTTTAACATTTTTAAAATCATCAAAATTATCTTCTATTAATGGAAACATTTCTTTTGGTAAATGAAAGGCTTTAAATATCTCATCATCATTATTTTTAAATATGATTAACTCTTCAATTGTAAAATTATCTAATGAGCAAGATTTTCTAATACTATCTAATACATTATCAATATTATTATAAGCCCATTCCATATTGTAATAAACATTATTAGCATTTTTATAAATATAGAAAAAACTTGGCTTTCCAATATATTCTTCTAATACTTCACAAAAATCACTTAAAACTGCTAATTTGAAGCCATTACTTAGTTTATCATTATTACTTAATGTAAGTTGTAAAAAGCCATTTTTATGGTATTTGATTCTAAAAGGTATCGCATCTTTTAAATAATCACGATGTTTTTCATAATGATTTAAATCAATAGCATGATATTTACCTAAAATTTCAGCTTGCCAAATATTACTACAAAACTCTATTTTTCTCATTAACTTATTATTAAGTTCAATAGCAATCGACGCACAATCTTCACTACTCAAATAATAATCTTTGACCATTTAATCCTCCGTGCAATTTATTATAGCACATTTATTGTATAAAACAATAAATTATATGCAAAATAATTAATATGAAGAAGGAAATATTTAAAAAAGATTTATTAAAATTTATTATAGATGGTACTTGTAGTTATACTTGCGTGCAAAATATTAAAAATATCTTAAAAAATAATAGCTTTATTGAGCTAAATGAGACTGATGAGTGGGATAAACTTCCTACTAAATTTTTTATTGTGCGTAATGATGCTAGTATTATTGGTATTTCTCTTCCTAAAATAAAAAGTGATATCTTTTCAATTATTACAAGCCATACTGATACCCCTTCTTTATTATTAAAACCTCAAGGTAATTATATTAAAGAAAATTATTTAAAATATAATATTATGCCTTATGGTGGGCTTTTAAATTATGGCTGGCTTGATCATGCTTTATCTTTAACTGGGAGAATTATAACTAAAGATGGAAGTAAACTTAAAACTCATATTGTTGATTTTAAAAAACCAATGCTTATTGTACCCAGTGTTGCTATTCATCAAAAAACTGATTCCAATACCAATTTAGATTTAAATATGCATATTGACTTGCAACCTATTGTTACGCTTTCTAATAATAAAGATACTTGGGATACTATCTTAAAAAAATATGTTAAAGGTAAAATAATCGATTATGATTTATTTGCATATAATCCAGATAAACCAGTCATAATTGGTCATGATAATGAATTATTAGTTTCTCCTCGTATTGATAATTTAACTAGTGTTTATGCTTCTTTAATGGCCTTTTTAAATAGTGCATCCCCTTCTATTAAAGTTTTTTGTGCTTTTAATAATGAAGAAATTGGCTCTTTAACAGAGGAAGGCGCTGATAGTAATTTTCTTTTAGATATTTTAAAAAGAGTATCAGCAGGTTTAAAAATTGATATTGCATCTTCTTTAGCTAAATCATTTATTATATCTTCTGATAATACTCATGCTATCCACCCTAATCATACTGAATATGCTGATGATACAGCTGTAGCTTATTTAAATGATGGTTTTACAATTGTTAAAGAAATAAATTCCACAACCAATGCCATAAGTTCATCGATTATAAAGACAATTTGTGATAAAAATAATATTAAATATCAAGATGCTACTGCTAAAAATGATATTGCTGGTGGTTCAACATTAAGCGGTATTAGTTTAAGGCATGTTAGCATATTATCAGCTGATGTAGGAATTGCTGAACTATCTATGCATTCATCAGTAGAAACCTGCGCATTAAATGATGTATATGATTTATATTTAATGATGAAAGCTTTTTATAATAGTAAAATAGAAAGAAAAAAAGATACTATCACAATTAGTTAGTATCTATTAAAAGGTTTAAGTCTTCTAGTATATGCTTCTTTAACTATTTCATTTCTACTACCAGGATAAACTTTACCAGCATATTCTCTTTCAAATCCATTTAAAATATCATCGATTTCTCTAATATTATCAAGTGATATTCTCCCCTTTATTTTTTCATCTAGCATTTCACTTGTAATAGCATAAAAGCGATCTAAATCAAATTCTTCAATTGTGTGTAAATATACATGAGAGGTATGCTGCTTTAATATAACTCCATTCCATGATTGATAACCTCGTTCTAAACCAACAAGTGGTGCGATATGCCTTGGAATTATTAAATGGTGAAATGATAATTCATTAACATTTTTAAATTCATAACCCATAAAATCATATTTTAATTTCATTAAAGCATATTTTTTAATTAAATATTTAGTACTTTCCCTCATTATTACACATCCTATTTAAATAGTATCAAAAATATTATAATTTAACAATAAAATTGCAATAAAAAAGATAAGTTTTTACTTACCTTGTAACATATTTAATAAATCTATTTTGAAAATATCTTTTTCTGCATTTGCTTTACTAATCATAACACCTTTGTATGTTGTAAGTTCTGCCATATGTCCTTCTAATAATATATCAGATGGTGTGATTGTATCAAGCATAACTACATTTTCTGATTTATAAACAATATAATGTAATTTAATATCACCATGAACTTGACTAAACATATGGTCACTTGGAAGTTTTAATTCATAAGTTTCAGTTTTATTTTTTGAATTTTTACTAATTAATTCACCTAAAAACTTACCACTACGAAGTGCTGGATAATATTCGAAATTAAGTTTCTTAAAAGCAAGCATATTATATTTCTTTAATGCTCGTTCTAATTTCTTAAAATCGTTTTCATTGATGTAGTCTAAAACAAATCCTTTCATTAGCGTTCCCCCTAATTCCTAAATACACCCTAATTATAGCATATTTAGGGCTATTTTGTCAAATTTGCGCTTTTTATTTTTTAAAAGTGTGCTATAATTATAACGTTATTTTTTAATATCTGTCAAGGGATATAACTAATATTTAAAAATATCTTCTATTGAGTTTCCTTCTTTAGGTACACAAGTACCTTCTCCTCTTTTTTCACCCGGTTTATAATCTTCTCCAATTAAAGCACAGGAACTTTTAGTAATTGAATCTTTTAAATAGGCTCCAAAATAAGCAACTAAGGCTACTGCTAATACTGTGATTAAACCAATTATAATGACATATTCAACTAATGCTTGTCCTTTCTTATTTAATTTCATTTAATCACCTTCCTACTATATTAATCATATATTTTTTTTAATATTTTGTCAATTGTATAGTATAATTTAAGTAGTGATGTAAATGAAAATAATTGTTGCTAAAACATTTAAACAAAAATTAATTGGTTTAATGGGTAAAAAGAATATTGATTATGGGATGTTTTTTCCTAATGTAAACTCTATTCATACCTTTTTTATGAGAGAAAATATAGATATTTTAGGTCTTGATAAAGATTTAAAAATAAAAGAGAAATATTTAAATATTTCTCCTAATCATACTATTTTTTTAAAAAAGTCAGTTCATACTCTAGAACTACCTGCAGGTTACGGTAAAAATTATCAAATAAATCAAAGAATTAATTTAGAATTTTAACTTGTTTATTTTCATCTTTTTCTGAAATACTAATATTAGGCACACTTACTGGATACATAGTAATTATTTCATCACTATTTGGAAGCGTAATAACTTTTAAATATTTTTCCCCATTTTCCCCAATATTAGGATAATCAATAAAATATATATCGTAGAAAGTAAAGTAATTTACTTTTTTATTTGCATTAATACATTTTTTAATATTAATAAATAATTTATAAATATCTATGTTTTTATTAAAATTGTTTTTATCAAAAGAATCAACATGATTTAAAAAGATATGTGAAATTGCACTTTCTTCATCATAATTAAGTATCATATTACAACCATAATTATTGGTTTTTTCATAATCATAAGCAAAGAAAACATTTAATTTTTTACTTATACCAACCATTACTTTTTCGCTGACATTCATATTTTGATATTCATTTATAAGATTAAATACTTCTAAATAATTATTAAGTTTATATTCTATAATACATAATAAATTAAAGGCATGTTCATCATGATAATTATTAATTAAAATAGATAAATTCTTTTTAGCTTCGTTAAAATTTTGGGTATTTATTTCTAATAACGCAAGTTCTAGTATAGCATAACGATAATTATAATTAGTAATTAAATAGTTAAAATAATCTCTAGCCATTTTATAGTTCCCTATTTTAACTTCAATTTTACCTAATTCAAACATTACTTCTTTTTGAAATTTAGTCTTTAAAAGAGGTAAAAAACATTTGCGTGCTTCAGTATAATTTCCACATTTTGCTTCTAAAAGTCCTAGTCGATATAAAGCGTAAATATCATTTGGCTTTTGGGTTAATACGTCATGAAATAAATTTCTTGCATTATCAAAGTTACCAAGTTCAAGTTCAACTCTTCCAAGTTCATATATTGCGTAAACATCATTATTTATACTTATTACTTCCGTAAAATATTTTTTGGCTTCTAGTAAATTACCTACATTACATTCTAATTTACCTAATTCAAATAAAGCATACTCTTCTAAAGGTGTATCTAAAAGTACTAAAAAGTGTTTTCTAGCCACATCAAACTTACCTGCTTTTATAGCTAGTTTACCTATTTCTAAATGGGCATATGTGCTTTTTTTCGTATTTAATAATTCAATTAAAAGTTTTAATCCTTCTTTTTTTCTTGTTTCATCTAAAGTTAATAATTTAGCATATTCTAATTTTACAAAATAATCTTCTTTATTATCATTATAAAGCTGCTTCATTAAAGCAATATCTTTATTATTTTTAGCTTTATTTAAATTTAAATATAACTCTTCTTCCATAAAAACCCCTCTTTGAAAACGCGATTATTATACCATATTTTACAAATTTGTCAAAATTAGGACTTTATTTTTCCTTATTTTTTTGCTAAACTATACCTGATTAAAGAAAGGGGTTATATTATGAAACTACCTAATATTAAAATTTTAGATGAATCAAATAAAATATTACACGCTAAATCTAAAGAAGTAACATTTCCTTTAGATGAAGAAACTAAGAAACTTATTAATGATTCATTAGATTATTTAGAAATGAGTCAAATTCCTGATATTTCTGAAAAATATAATTTAAGACCAGGAATGGGCCTATCATTTGTTCAACTTGGTATTTTAAAAAGAATATTTGTTATTTCTGAAGAAATAGATGAAGGAAAATTTAATAGATATGTGGTTATAAATCCTAAGATTATTAGCCAAAGTGAAGAACTTATTTATGTTGGCGAAGGTGAAGGATGTTTAAGTGTTAATCGAGATGTTGTTGGTATTGTTCCAAGATGCGCAAGAGTTACAGTAGAAGCAGCTGATGAAAATGGTGATATCTATAATATAAGAGTTAGAGAAGATATGGCAGTTGCTTTTCAACATGAAATTGATCATTTAAATGGTATTTTATTTGTTGATCGTATAGATAAAAAAAATCCTTATAAAAATAAGGATAAGATGAGGGAAATATAACCCTCTTTTTATTTTAAATTAACGGCAAAGTCATCTTCTAAAGAAAACTCAACATTTTCATTAATCCATTCTTTACGTGGCTCAACTGAGTCTCCCATTAAAACATTAACTCTTTTACTAGCAAGAAGTGAATCTTCTATATTAACTTTAATTAAATTACGTCTTTCTGGGTCCATTGTTGTTTCCCATAAAGGAATAGGATTCATTTCACCTAAACCTTTGTATCTTTGGAGTTTATAATTTGTTTTCTTACTAGTTATTTCCTTTAATTCTTCATCTGTATAAGCATATTCGTGATTTTTGCCATAATCTATTTTATATAGTGGTGGCATTGCGATATATAAATGCCCTTCTTCTATTAATGCTCTCATATATTTATAAAAGAATGTTAATAGTAAACACTGAATATGAGCACCATCATCGTCAGCATCGGTCATAATTATTACTTTATCATAATTAATATCTTTAATATCAAAATTATCACCAAAACCTGCTCCTATACAACTAATCATGGTATTTATCTCTTCATTTTTAAAAATATCCGTATCCGTTGCTTTTAAAGTGTTAATAATTTTACCTCGAAGAGGAAGAATTGCTTGGAATTTCTTATCACGAGCATTTTTAGCTGTACCACCAGCTGAATTACCCTCGACAATAAATAATTCATTTATTTTAGGATTTCTTCCCTGTGGCGGCGTAAGTTTGCCAATAATATTACGGGCTTCATTTTTCTTACTTTTACCATTACGGGCTTCTTCTCTTGCTTTTCTTGCTGCTTCTCTAGCCGTTTTACTTTTAACCATTTTCTCTAAAATGTTTTTACTAACTTCTCTATTTTCTTCTAAGTAATATTTTAAAGCATCATAAACAACACCTTCAACTGCTGGTTTAGCTTCAGGAGTTCCAAGTTTTCCTTTAGTTTGTCCTTCAAATTGTAGTAAACTTTCAGGAACTTTTAAGTTAATAACAGCCGTAAGCCCTTCTCTTACATCAGAACCTTCAAAGTTAGCATCTTTACTTTTAAGTAAATTATTATTTCTAGCATACTCATTAAAGGCTTTAGTAATTGCCGTTTTAAATCCTACTTCATGAGATCCACCATCAATAGTTTTAACATTATTAACAAAAGATATAATACTTTCATTATAACTATCAGTATATTGAAGCGCTACATCTACTTCAATATTATTCTTAGTTCCATTTATATGAAACACTTTATGAATAGGTGTTTTATCCTCATTAATATATTCGACAAATGATATAATTCCGTTATCATAATGATAAACAGCCTTCTTATTATCAGCAATATCTTCTATTTCACAAGTAAGTTCTTTAAGTAAAAAGGCACTTTCTTGCATTCTTTCACAAATAGTTGTATAACTAAAACTTAAATTTTTAAATATTTCATGATTAGGCATAAATGTTACTATGGTGCCGGTTCTATTAGTATTACCTATTTCTTTTAAAGGAACATCTACTTTTCCGCCGTCTTTAAACTTTATTTGATGAATTTTACCATCTCTTAAAATGGTAACTTCCATCCAATCACTTAAAGCATTAACAACTGAGGCACCTACTCCATGAAGTCCACCTGATACTTTATAACCTGCTGTTTCAAATTTACCACCAGCATGTAGAATTGTATAAATAACTTCAGGTGTACTTTTACCACTTTTATGCATTCCCGTTGGAACTCCACGACCATTATCAGCAATTGTGATACTGCCATCTTTATTTATTCTAACCCCTATTTTATTACCATAACCATTAATTATTTCATCAACTGAGTTATCAATAATTTCCCATACTAAATGATGAAGACCCCTTTTATCAGTACTACCTATATACATACCTGGTCTTTTACGAACCGCTTCTAAACCTTCTAGTATCGTTATTGAATTTTCATCATACTTTGCCATAAGTACTATCACCTTTTTAAGTATAACAAATGATAAAAAAAAAGACAAATTTAATTGTCTTATTTATGTAAAGAATATCTATAGTTTTCTTGATTTTTCTTCAAATTCTATATTTGTTGTATCTTCTAAACCTACTGCTTTCATTAAATCTTCTAAATCAGCATCTTTCTTCTTTTCAAAGTTTTCGGCTTTTTTAGCCTTTAATTTAGCTAAACGATTTTTAACTTCATCATCTGTAAGTTCAACTTTTTTAACTTCAACCGGTTTTTCTTCTTTTACTTCTGTTTTTGGCTTTTCAATTTCTTCTTCTTTTTGATTTTTTTCATTTTCTTTATGAGCCAAATATTCATCTAAATCCATTGGTTTAACCTTTGGTATTTCAATAGTAAAATCTTGTAATGCCTTATTTTCATCAGTGGCTTTCTCTTCTTTGTTTTTAGTTTTATCTTCTTTTATGTCTAATTCATTATCTTTTTCTAAATAAACATCTTCAGTAACTACATCTTTTTTAGGCTCATCTTTTGTTTTTTCTTCTTTATAAGATTTATCTTCTTGAACCTTTTCTTCTTTATTCATTAAAATATTATTAAATACTTGGGTTTCACTTAAAGATTTTGAAGGTTGTTTTTCCTTTTTATCTAGTTTCTCTTTCTTATTACGAACTTCTTCTTTTTTAGGTTCTTCTTCGATTTTTTCTTTTTTAATTTCTTTATTATTACGAGCATTTTCAGAAGAAAATAAAATAATAAGCACCATTATAATAAAAAATAAAGCAAGAGCACCAAGAGCAATATAAAAATATAATAATGATTGATTACTTCCATAAACATGACTTAAAAAATTATTTATTTTAACCATAATGTTATCAACTCCATTTTTACTCTATATTAAGTTTAGCAAAAGATTAAAAAAAATGCAATAAAATTAAAAATTAAAAAGACTAAAAACTTAATTTTAGTCTTTTATTAATTATTCTATGGCCAGTTACTATAAACTTCTAAGAATTTCTTTTGATTTAATGGATCAGGATATCTACCATTTTCAAATCCTTCTAAAGTTTTATAGCTCTTAACAATATTATTCCAATTACCTATTTCCCATTTTCCATTCATGAAATATTTCCACTTAGTATTTCTTGTAGATGTGGTAATAGAAGAATTTGCAAAGGCATCAATAAATGAACTTTCACATTCTTTACCATCAGCATTACAAATAAAGCAATAATCAATTGATGAACCTTTTTCATTAGGTCTATAAGTATTAGAGCAAATATTCATCGTACCATAATCAAATTTACTTCTTTCAGTATTTGCTTTAATAATTTGCATGTCTTTAGTAGTTAAAGTTATTTCATATTCTAAATATTCTTTAGTTTGATCATTATAAATATTACCTTTTGCAACTGGTTCTAGTTTATTTTTAGTTTCAATATCACCTAAGAATGTTGCTTTAACGGTATTATTATCACTTACTTTTTCACTTGTCAAAGTAGCAACAATATTATCCCCACTTAAAGATTTAATTCTTTCTTCAGCTGCTTTACCCTTAGCATCAGACCAGTTAGTATTAGCCCTATCATTAGGGGTTGGATCAGATAAAGAAATTATTCGAGATATAAATTTAGGTCCTAAATCTGGATTATTAGGGTCTGGACAAACATCACAAACTCTACTAAACTCTCCTTCTTGATCACAATAAATACATTCACTACTAAATCTTGTTAAACTGTTTTCTTTTTTAAATTTATCAACAAGTTGCTGAATTGCTGAAGTTGCATAAGTACTAAACTTATTACCTAAATTATTAATATCAAAGTTAGTAGTATAAGCGCCTTCATATGTAGTTAACTGAACGTTATAAACATAACCAACTTCTATCCCATTTTCAATCATATTAACTGGATTAGATTGATATTTTAAATCACTAAGAATATATTTACCATCAGGAACTGTTGAATATGTAATTTTTTTAGGTTTGTAATAGATTGTTTGATTACAAGAAGCGGTATAATTTTTTACATTAGTAAATGATTTAGTTTCATGGGCACCACCATAATTAATGCTATATGATACGTTTGATCCACCACTATTAGAATAATTACATTTTACATCACTAGATACATTTGGCCAGTATTTAACTGCTTCTTTAGATATCTCCATGTCAACTTTTTCTTCAATTTCAGAACTATTCTGTTTTCCACCATAAACTTTTTGACTATAACTGAATTTTAAATCAGGAGTTAAATTATAAGTTAAGTAATTAGATAAGTTATTTCTTCCTTCACATTCACTCTTATATTGTTCAAGAGTTTGTCTTTTAGATCTAGCCCATCTAAATAATTCACCTGATGCACCATATGCATTATACATATTTTTCTCTTTTTCAATTGCTGCTCGATAATCACGATCCCATTTATCAAAATCAGTATGCATTACTGCAGTTAAATTACCTAAAACATAAGGCTGTCTAAAACATGTAGAACCTGGATTCATTGCATTAGCACATTCTTGTTTATTAAGTTCATTAAATACAAAGAACCTTCCGCTAGTAGCAATTGCTGTACCAGGAAAATAAATATCATTTGTTTCACTTGTTAAAAGCATACAATAATTATTTCCATAGCTTACTGCTCCAATAGCTTTTCCATCTTTACCAGTTATCGCTTGGTGAAGATATGATGATTGAGCATAACTTGAAAGACTAGAATCACTCCATAAACTACTTATATTATAAAAGTATCTATTATCTTCTTTTTGATTAACTCTAGCAAGAATCTTATCCATACCTACTTGCCATACATATGAATGAGTATAATCAACATATGAATCATTTTCACAAGATGGTACATTAACATTTGAACCATTTATTATTTCATATTTTTTAGTACCAAGTTTTGCTTTAGCACCACATTGATTTTCTAAATAAACTGTATCATCTTCCATACAATTTTTTCTAAAATATTCACGAGCAGAAACTGAGTCAATATCTTGTTTATTAACATCTTTACAGCATCCAGCTTTTAAATAATCATCAACAGATACTTCTTTTCCACCGACATAATATTTTTTATTATTACCTGAACCTTGTGTTTGACAAGAAGCTAAAATTTTTATCATAGCTGTTTTTGTACCTGTT
Organism: uncultured Erysipelotrichaceae bacterium; assembly: GCA_902783345.1. The sequence continues at coordinate 2,144 of CACZQI010000073.1, read as the reverse complement.
TTAGGTGAACTTTTAGCAGATAAACCATCACTAGGAATATCCATTAATCTTTGTGTTTGAGCACCAGTACCACGATTACATTCTTCTACTTCTGGCCAAGTACTATCATCAGTATAACTACCAGCACCGGCTTCTTTTTGAACCCAGTATTTTTCAGTTCCCCAATCTTGACATTTTCTTTCATCTGATATAGGTTTACCTTTTGAATCGCGATCATAATCCCAATTCTTACATTTTGGCCTTTCTTTTTGATGACATGGTCGATAAGTAATACTATGATCATCACAATTTGCTCCTATTGGACTGGTACATTCATAATAATGAATATCATCAACAGTAATATTTCCAAATGGAAAATCATATCTATAATTAAATGTTACTCTTACATCAGAAGTTGTTGTAATTAAACTACTACTATTACGATAAACTTTAATTTTAATTTCATTTTTATTATCTTGAAGTAAGTTTTTATAACTTTCCATTAATTGACATCTAAAACCAGCATTTGTAGCTGCACTATCTAATGAACAACTAGTAAGTACTAATTCCGCTTTTAAATTTTTCCATGCATTATCAGATGCTGGATCAATCAATTCTTTAATTTTATCGACACCTGAACCACTTAATTTAAAAGTATATATTCCTTCTTCATTATATTCATTATTATCAGCCACAATATTAAAATTTTCAAAATCACTTGCACTATATCTTAAAAATCTTGGATCATAACCATTTTTAGCAAGGGTTGCTGCACAGCTTTCAGAGCCAGATAAGCCAGCTGCATACACTCCTGCACAATATGCAAGTCCGGCATCATTATCACCACTAATACTAGAACCAGTTGTAAGTGCTCTCATAACACCTTTTTGAGTTCCTTGACTAGTTATATTTCGAGCTAGCATCATTTTATATGCTCCTAAATAAGAACGATGTTGATTAGAATTCCAATTAAGTTCAAATGGTCCATCAACTGATGAAGGATCCGGAATACCAGGATCGATACAGAAAGTTGATTCTCCATTTACTCCATAATTAGGATCATCACTACCAAATTCAGGATTAACATAATATTTATCAGCACTAACTTTAATAGGTAATACTATAAGCATTAATAATAAAGCTATAAAACATATTTTTTTCATTATAATGCACTCCTTTTTTTAGATACAATTACATAAATAACAATTCCAGCTACTATCACCCCAGATGCTATACCTATATAAAGTATATTATCTTTAAAAAAGTTACTAGATTCCCTTTTTGTTTCTTTTTCTTCTATTTTATCAGTTGAAGTTGGAGTACTTGATTTAGATGATTTTTTTACTTCAGTGTCAAAGTCTTTACCATTTAAATTAATATCTGTTGTTATAAATTCTTGACATAAACTAGATGTTGGATAATCTTCACAGATAGGATTTTCTGATAATATATTATATTTAGGTTTACGGTAAGAAATTGTTCTAAGAATTATCGCATCACATTCTGGTTTAGAAAGATTATTTGATAATACTTCAAATTTATAATCGATAAATTCAGCAACATTTTCGGTAGTAAAACTATAAACTCCATCTTTAGTCATTTTATAATTAATCGCAAATTCATCAACATATTCTTCACCAGGAATTACACCATCTGGATCATTTGCATCAGTTCCTCCAACTAGTTTTAATGTTGTACGAACTACAAAGATATTTTCAGTAATTCCGCTTACAGTAATTTTAATTGATCTTTTTATTTGTTCTTCAGTCTCATCTAAATATTTAAAATGCTCTTGATCATATTTATGAGCTACAATTTTCTCTTTAATCAATTCTTGATTTATTTTAACTGCATTTGCTTCTGCTTGAATTTTTGCAAGTTCACTTGAACTACATGATGCCGCACTAACATTTATTGTCATTAGCATCACAAATAATAAAATAATTACCTTTTTCATACTCTCACCTTTACTCTATAAATAAGTATAGCATAATTTAGTCCAATTTCAAATATAAAATGCTAACTTTTAATAAAGAACAAAGGCTAATTTGTAAAACAAATTAGCTCAATTTATCTCGCGATAAATTATTTCTACTTCATTGAAGCTTTGGCTTCTCCATAGACCAACTTCCGATAGTCGCTACCGTACTTATTATTTACTTGCT
>CACZQI010000072.1 GCA_902783345.1 uncultured Erysipelotrichaceae bacterium | reverse complement strand
TAAGTTAATTATACTGCAAGTACATATGTTCGTCTATAGATAAGATTAATTTTTTTCAAAAAACGCACTTTCCTTATAAACAAAAAAAGTTCACAAAAAGTGAACTTTTAGTTTACAATGTAGGTTCTAACTAATTATTCTTTAAATACTCTATCTCACTATCTAAAATATTTCTAATTTTTTTAACATCACCATGTTTTAACAAATAATCTAATTTTTTTCTTATATCAATTTCTTCTAAATACTTATCAAAATTTTTCTTACAAAGGTTAAGTATAATATTATAATTACCATTTTCTATGTCATTAATTATTACGTTTTCATCGTTTTCATAAATAACATAATTTAAACTAACTCTATCTAATAAAGAAATAACATTATTATAAGCACTAATCCCAAAACTAACTATATTTCCATCTTTATATTTATACCTTAAAAGATTTCAAATAATAATAGCGTCATCATTATAAACATTATAAAACCCTTTATCTTTAATAATAATTACATAATTATTATATTTTTCTTTTAAAAACTCATATTTTTCATTACTATTCATTATAAAATTCCTTACAATATTTTTATTAATATAACTTAAATAACCATAATAACTAGCATAAGATTTATAATAATTATCTATTTTATTATTAAATAAATATTTTAATTTATTATTTATTCTTTTATATGTTTTTTTATTATAATTTATATATAATTTATTATTTATAACTTTATAATTATAACCTAAAAAACTAATACCATTTTTCATATTATAAATATTACTCTTTTTATTTAAATCAAGATATTCTTTATTTAAAATAGATTTAACCTTATTCCATACTAACTTTAATCTATCTTTATCATTATCAAAAATAACCATATCATCTTGATATCTTATATAATACTTACACTTTAATATTTCTTTAATATAATGGTCTAAATCATTTAAAAAATAAATAGCTAAAAATTGGCTTGATTGAGCACCAATAGATAAACCTGTATCTTTAGTATAATAAGGAATATCTAACTTAAAATTATTATTATAAATATCTATAAATTCATTAATATAAGGTTTATTAGTTTCAGATATAATTGCTTTAATTATATTTACTATATTATTATCTTTAATATCTTTTTTTAATTTGTTTAATAATATTTCATGATTAATATTATAAAAATATTTTTTAATGTCTAATTTCAAACAATAAATATTATCATTACTATTTTGAATTAAACTATTAAGATAATCTTTTATATATTTTAAAGCATAACTAGTTCCATAACCTTTTCTAGTTGCTACATTTTGGTCAATTAATTTTTTAGATAAAAGTGGAGTTAAATAATAATTTGCTACAAAATGATTAACTATTTTATCAGTTATTGATTGAGACATAACAAGTCTAGGTTTAGGTCTTAAAATAACAAATAAAATAAATCTACCAGGAATATAAGAATTGCTTTTTAAAATATTATAAATATTTAATAAATTAGTATTTTCATTTAAAGCAAATGTTTCAACTGCCCTTTTATTTTTGCAAGTTTTTCTTACGATATACCATATTTTAGTAATATTTTCTAAAGTAATAGGTTTAGAATATAAATCATTATTTAGCATTCTTCTTACTTTCTTCAGTCATTTTCCACTTTTTAATCATATTTCTTACATCTAATATTTTTTTAAAAGCATTAGTAAGTTTCAATTCATTTAAATTATGATATGTTTTAATATAATTAAATAAATAATCAATAGTAGATATACTTACTATAATATCAGTTAAATATTTAATTCTTATATTACCTTTAGTATAGATAGCATAATGTAAATTTTTAACAATAGAATATAATTCATCTAATAAATGAATTCTAATATCTCTATTGACACTTGGTATAACACTTACAATATTTAATCTAATATAACTATCAAGTTCTAAAACTTTATTCCTAATAATAAATTCAGTTTTATCATAGATATTATTATTCATTAATATAAATATATGAGTAAATTACTAGTATGATTTAACATAAAGTTACTTGAACCATACTAGTCTACACTCACTATTTTTAGGATTAAATCCAAAGAATTACACCTGTTTCACTTTTAAGAAACCTGCTATATTTCACCACAACTAATAATTATAAATATAGCATCATATTGTAAGGAAAATGGGGCTCAACAACTGCAACTATAACCCGAACTAGAAAGGCCCAAGCCGTTGACGCGGGTGCTACCGAGACTGGAATTGCAGCTGCCGCTGAGAGTGCCGCTGCCGGTGCTCGCACTGACGGTACACAGAGAGGTAGCAGCGCCGCCGTAGGTGCCGCCATTACACTCAGTAGAAGCATAAGTACAATGTTGAATTTTTCCGGTTGTTCCACTATTACATGCAAATGTTCCATATAGACCACTTGACGGTTTGGTTTTAGTACAATTTGTACTACTAGTACAATATACTACGCATCCGCCACTACTACTTACACATGTATTATTACTTATTGTATATCCACTTTTACAAGTTTTAATACTACACCATCCTGATGTATTCCATGTTGATACATTAGTATTATTTGGGCATGTTTGGCATGATGTTGCTCCTGCTATTAAACTATACTTACCTGAACTTGCGCTACAAGCAGTTGATATTCCATTTGAACAATAATTTCCGGCTTTACATTGACTTTCTCCAGTACAGTTGTTACTACCTGTACAACCAGTAGTATAATATCCACTTGATACAGTTTTGCAGGATGATGCTCCTGATGCACTATATTTTGTTCTTCCAGTACAACTTGCTATTCCTTGGTCAGTATTACTTGGTGAATATGTTCCACCTTTGCAATAACTTCCCGCTGGGCATGTAGTACAAGTGCTAGCATTCGCTGCTAAATATTTACCTGCATTACATGTAATATCACTACTTATACATGTATTATTATCGACTGTGTATCCACTTTCACATGTTGCTATTGTGCATCCATTTGACCATGTCGCTACATGAGATGCATTTGTACATGCTGAACACGTGCTTGCTCCTTCAGTACTATATGTACCTGCAGCACATATTTCTTTTCCTTGGTCGATATTATTTCGACTATACGTTCCCCCAATACATTGAAACCCTGCTGGGCACTGACTACAAGTGTTAGCATTTGCTGGTAAATAATACCCTTCAGCACATGTTAATTCAGTTACTGTCATAATAGTTCCTTCTACTATAACTTTACCTTTAAATAATTTTCCTTCAATGCTATTATTTGCATTATAATCTACCCATACTCTTATTTCATACTCTTTTTCCTCATTAATGAATAATTCATCATTTATTATAATATATTTATTTAATGTATCAGTTCCTTTAGTTGATAGTAAATCTATCTCGCCTTCTTCATCTACTTTATTCATTATGACTTTAATATTTTCAGCGCTTAAAGTATTTTCATTTGTTAATTCTATTCCTAAATTAAGTGCCATATAATGATTACATTTATTTTTTACTTTAAATTTATATGGAGTTAGTAGTAAACCTTCTTCGTCCCTTATGGGAAAAGCATTATCTAAGTTTATCTCTTCTTCTCCTGTTATTTGAATGTCTAAACAGTTATATGTACTTATATTATTACTTCCTTCCTGAACTTTACTATTTGTAAATATTGCATATGTAAAACCACCAAAGGCTACTAACATAAATACGATTAAACCTGTTAGTACTATTATTTTCTTTTTCATAAACATTCCTACCTTTTATCTTAATAGATATATCTTAACCTATACTTTTATTTTATCTAAATATTTAATAAATAAACAGGAACCCATATCACCGAAGCCCTAGTTTTATTTTAATATATAAATTGTAAAAATATTGTCAAAATAAAATCACCTTATTTTCAAGGTGATTTTATCATATTTTTACCCCCCCAGCGAACATATGTTCTTTTGCTTTCTTTTTTTGAAATTGCTTTATTTATTGAGAATTGAATTCTTATTTTTTAAACTTTTATTCCATTTCTTTTATGGCAATAACTGCGGCATTAGCCCCATCTCCTACAGCCGTAGTTAGTTGTCTTAGCATTTTATCTCTTGCATCTCCTGCTACATATATTCCAGGAGTTTTAGTATGATATCCATCATCAGATTTAATATAACCATCTTTAGTTATATCAACACAATTAGCAAACTTATCATTTGCAGGTGCTAGTCCAATTGCAATAAATAATCCATCAGTTTTTATTTCTTCTTTATTATTAATAGTAATACTTTCTAATTTTTCTTGACCATTAATTGAAGTTATTTTAGAGTTTAATATTATTTTCACGTTTTTCTTTTTTAATTCATCTATCATTTTAGCATTTTCACTAAAATCATTTTTATCGGTTATTAAATAAACTGTAGATGCAATATCAGTTAAATATAATGCATCTGATAAAGCATGATGTTCTTCTCCATTTACTACAACTATTTTATTTTTATAAAAATTGCCATCACAAGTAGCGCAGTAAGATACACCTTTACCTAATAATTCTTTTTCATTAGGTAAATTTAATTTTTTATTAACTGCCCCAGTTGCAATTATAATAGCTTTAGACTGATAAGTATTTTTATTAGTTGTAACTTTTTTATCTGGTGTTATTAAGTTTACTGTTTCATAAACTATTTTACCGCCAAGATCCATAACTTGATTATAAACTGAAGTTGCATAATCAAAACCACTTATATGAGGAAGCCCTGGATAATTATCAATTTTATGAGCATTAATAATTTGTCCACCATAATTTTTTGCTTCAATAATTAATACTTTTTTATTCGCTCTTAAAGCGTATATTGCTGCTGTCAATCCAGCAGGTCCTGCTCCAATTATTATAATATCATACATAGTTTACCCTTCCTTTTTAAAAAATCCAGCAAAACTGGATTATTTAATTTTTTCTAAGATTTCTTTTTTATCTTTATTTGATTTAACTACATAGACAGCTATTGTTACTAAAGTGCATCCAATAATAGTCCATATAACATCACCATTATATACGCTTTTAGAAGCACTATAAGTATTAGTATTATCTCCAGTAGTATCTACAGCATTATTTTCTTCTTCAACCTTTTGAACATCTTCGGCTTTGACACCTTTTAAGCATTCTTCTTTACCATCTTCGATACATTTTACAATATCTTTATCGCCTTTTTCATATGCATCATTAATATAACTTTCTAGTGAAGTTGAATAACCAGTAGATGCATATACATCACTAATAACTACAAATGGTGTACCTTGATAACTTGCCTCGGTAAATCCAGCTGCTTTAAAAGTATTAGCAACTTTAACCCCAGTTTCATAGTCTTTACCATGAGCCCAAGCTATATGATCTACATAAAGCTCTTTTTGCACAATTTTGAACTTTTTATTATAAGATTTTAAACCTTTTAAATATTCAATCTCTTGTTCACAATAAGGGCATCCTCCTGCTTCATAAACATATACTTTTACTAAATCATTACTAGCATATACTGCTATGGGAAATAATAAAACTAAAAGTATTAATACAAAATATTTTTTCATTTTCTCTAACCTCCATAAATTATTATAACAATTAAAAAAGTATTTTTAAATAAAAATACGTCAAAAAATAAAATTTTCTAATTTATAACAAGTAACTAATAAGACCAAATATTATAAATAATAAAATATAAATAATGGTTGGCTTACTTATATCAATTTTTTTATCTATTGTCCGAACTATTTTAGTAGTTTTACCTAAATAATTTAAACCTAATAGTTTACGTTTACTTAAATCTTCTTTAGACTCTAAAGCAAAAGCAATTGGGTTATCATACTCGGAAAATTCAAAATTAGGTATTCTTATTAAATCATAAAACATAATAAAGTCTCCCGTACACCCAGATATATTCATAATAGATAGTATAATTAAGGGATAAATATTAAAGATAAGCCCAATAATAAAGGTAATTACGCCTAAAAATACAAATGGATAAATTAAAGAAATCATAATGTTTTTCTTAGTAATGTTTTGTTTACATAAACAGCATAAGACTCCTTTTTCTAAGTGAGCTCCATAAGTAATATTTTTAAAATCAGCTCCATGAATAATATACGCTATACTATGAAATATTTCATGCAAAATAAAATACGGTATCATAAATATTAAAGTAAAAATATAGCCTTCACTTAAAACAGTTACAATATTACTTCCATAAAATAAATATAAAATGAATATAAATGCAAACATAATAATTAAAGACCAAATATTTAATATATCAGTTCTCATTTGAAATAAATAATACTCTTTTTTCATATATCCTCTTTTCTTTTTCATTATATTATAGGTGTGCCAATAAATCCACTATTTTTACTTTGAAAATATATTAAGCAAATTATACCAGCAAGAAAGAAACTACTTCCTAAAAGTTTTATCATATAAAGTTTTTTCTGATTATCTGGCACTTTTTGATAATCTTTATAATTTCTTTGAAAAAAATATAAATAGATAAAAAAGGATATTATTAAAGTAATTTCAAATACTAAATTAGCCCTATCTTCTATTTTTTGATTATGAGAATTTAAATAATCTCTTTCTAATTTATCACCATAAATATTTGCTAAACTTAAAAAGATAAAGATAATCCAAATTAAATCTTCAAATTTTAACCTATTTATTTTATTTAATATATCACTATCCATATTAAATTATATTATTTAAAAATTTATTTACCATTATAATAATTATGTTATAATACTTAGCAAAAGGAGGACTTATGAATAATATAATCCCTAATGGAACACAGGTATTAATTTTTAAAGGTATTGAAGATTATAATTATATGGATTGCATTGATAAATCTGTTTTTGCTAAAGGTATTATTGTTGCTTCTACGCAAAAAGAGTATATTCCTAGAAAAGATGGATCAATAAAGATTAATTTACCAATATATACAATAATTGGAGAAGATGGTAAAACATATGAATGCCCACGCTGCTTCCCGTTTACTGATGGTTATTATATGAAAACTATCACTGATCATATTAGAGAGTTATTAGTTGAATTTATCGATTTCGTTAATCAAATTGATTTTTTAAATTATGAAATAGAAAAATATAATAATTTAATCAACTCTTTAATTAAAATGATACAAGAAACTAATAATGATTATTGTAATGAAACTGAGTTAATTATTGAGATAATGGAAAAATTAGGATATTCTCCAGAAACTAAAGAAAAACTTATAAATAAATACAATGAAGTTAATAAAAATGAAGAAAAAACTAAAAAATTAAGTTTAAAAAAATAATATAAAACACGTAAAATTAATCTACGTGTTTTAATTTTATTCGTTTGAATTAGGGCCTTCCATTTTAATTAGAACTTCTCTTGGCTTGGAACCATTAGCAGGACCAATAATGCCTCTTTCTTCTAATAAATCAACTATTCTAGCAGCTCTGTTATAACCTAGACGGAATCTTCTTTGTAAAAGTGAAGCACTTACCTTTCCAGTTGATATGGCAAAGTCAACTATTTCATTATAAAGAGGATCATCATATTCTTCTTTAGGTGAATCAGCTCCTGCCATGTGATTATCAGGTACTTCTGTTAGGCTATTATCATATTTAGCAGCTTGCTCTTTTGATACATATTTAATTAATCTTTCAATTTCTTCATCACTAATAAAGTTACCTTGAATACGGACTGGAATATTGGCTCCCATTGGTAAATATAACATATCACCACGACCTAATAGTTTTTCAGCACCTTTCATATCAAGAATAGTTCTTGAATCAATTTGAGATGCAACTGCAAAACTAATTCTTGATGGAATATTAGCTTTTACAACCCCAGTAATTACATCTGTTGATGGTCTTTGAGTGGCTACTATTAAGTGAATTCCTGCCGCACGCGCCATCTGAGTAATACGCAT
>CACZQI010000071.1 GCA_902783345.1 uncultured Erysipelotrichaceae bacterium | reverse complement strand
TGGATAGGTGTTACACTTATTCCTTGCCCAAAAGCCGTTGTTGCTGTTTCAACCGGTCCCATATTTTCTAATTTAAACATAATACCTGTTGATTCCCCATTTAAATCAATACCCGTTTTTTTACCAAAACCAAAGTTTTGTAAATAATTATATAAAGTCTCAGTTCCAAGGCGCTGTCCTAAAACTACAAAACCAGGGTTACATGAATTTTCTACAACTTGTAAAAAGGTTTCAGCTCCATGACCACCATGTTTCCAACATTTTATTCTAGCATTTTCTACCTGAATTGAGCCTTTATCATAAAAAGTATCTTCAAATAAATTAACTTTTCCTTCATTAATTGCTGAAGCAAGCGTAATAATTTTAAATGTTGACCCTGGTTCATATGTCGCCCATATTGGTAAATTACGATTTATAGTTTCAATATCATAATTCTTATAATTATTTGAATCAAAATTAGGCCTTGAACTCATTGCAATAACTTCAGCAGTATTTGGATCCATAACCAAAATTAAAGCTTTTTCCGGGTCATACTTTTGCACGATGTTATTTAGTTCTCTTTCGGCTGCTAACTGTATATTAATATCTATTGTTAAGGATATATTATTACCACTTACTGGTTCATCATAAACCTCACTTAATTTAAGTCGGTTACCCTTACCATCAGAATAATATTTAACTCCTCCATCTGTTCCTTTTAAATATTTATCATATTCAAGTTCAATCCCTGATAAACCTTGATTATCTATACCAACATACCCAAGTACATGGGATAAAACTTCTTTATAAGGGTAATATCTCTTACTTTCTTTAAGTAAATAAACCCCATCATAATTTAAATTACTAATTTTTTCAGCAATATCATAAGAAAGACCTCTTCCTTCTGGATGGATTCTTTCAATTGATGTATGTTTTGTTAAATGAGAATAAATATTTAAATAATCTGTTTTTAATATTTCAGCAATATTTTTAGCAACTTCTTCTTTATTTTTAATTTGTACTGGCACTACTACTAAAGATGTTGTAGTAATATTATCAGCAAGTACTACCCCATTACGATCAGTTATTTTCCCACGATCAGCAAGTAGTGGTAAGTTTCTTGCCCATAAACTATTAGCAAGTTTAGATAAGTCATTTGTTTTAAATACTTGCAAATAAAAAACTCTAGTAATTATTGCTATAAAAACTAATATTACTAATAGATATACTATTTTCATTCTTTTTAAAATATTATAATGGAACATATTATTCACCAATTAAATATATGCGCCAAAAAGAAAAAACATCCGAAGATGTTTTACGTTTCTATATTAATTAGAACACTAAATGTTTTACCTTGATCCTCATTTTGATTTGCTCCTGTTCCAAATAATCTAAAATCAAAACGATATTCTTGAGTTGTATTTGGTGCGATTAAAACTTTTTCAGCAAGAACACCATCTTTTTTAGGAACTGGTTTAAAATCAGATGTGAATCCTCCATTAGTAGATGTTACTTTATATTTTAAATTATCAGTAGTAAATGTATTTTCTACATTTTTCCATACAATATTATATTCTAAAGTATAAACTGATAAGTTTTCAATTGAAAATGATTTATAAGGTTCAGGTGCAGTACCATCTTTAACATAAGGTTGGTCTGTTGGAATAATATTATCTACATTAACAGTTTCACCTTCATTATATCTTAAAACTAACATACTAGTTTCAGAAATTGAGGTAGGGTCTCCTACTGAGGTACTAGAACCAGTACCTAATCCATCATATGGTGTTTTAATACAGTTAGAATCACATTTACCATCACCGTTAGTATCACACATCATATCACAAATGCCATCGCCATTTAAATCAATGTTACCATCAGCAAGTCCATCACCATCATAATCTAAGTTAGAATCTGCTTTACCATCACCATCAACATCTAAATTAGTATCTGGCCATCCATCGCCATTTATATCACAATTTATTTTACAAGCATTAGTTCCATTAGTTACAAATTCTACTAAATTATCATCGGCTTTACCATCTTTATTAGTATCAATATTATAATCAGGTGTTCCATCTTTATCTAAATCGCAATTAACTTTACAAGTCTTATCGATAGAATCAACTTTACTCATATCAACAAGGTATTTATCAGGTTTACCATCATTATTAGTATCTACATTAACATCCGGTTTGCCATCGCCATTAATATCACAATTAACCTTGCATGATTTATCAGCTCCGCCTACTTTACTTAAATCGACTAAGTTTTCGTCAGCCTTACCATCATTATTGGAATCAATATTAACATCAGGCTTGCCATCACCATCTAAATCACAATTAACTTTACATGTTTTATCAATTGGTTCAACTTTAGTCATATCAACTAGATATTTATCTGGCTTTCCATCTCCATCAGTATCAACATTTAAATCTGGTTTACCATCGCCATCTATATCACAATTTATTTTGCAAGTACTGTTAAATGAACTACCAGCCTTATTTACTAAATTTTTATCTGGCTTTCCATCATTATCAGTATCAATATTAAAGATTGCTTTATGATTACCTTTATAATCAATATTTAAATCTGGTTTATTATCACCATTAGTATCAATATTAATATCAGGTTTACCATCACCATCTAAATCGATGTTAATATCAGCTATACCATCACCATCTATATCAATATTAACATTACGATATTTAAAATATCTTACCCCAAAATAGATAGCAGCGCCTAAAGCAAGTGCTAAGATAGATAAAGCAATTATTAAAAATATTTTACTATTTTTAGCGGCTTTAAAAACTAAACCTTTTCCTGTATTAATTGCTTTTAAACCATTGGGAAGGTCAACTGAACTATTTTTAGGACTATCAATTAAAGACGCAACCTTATTTACTAAATCATCATCTATATCTAAATTATCCTTATAGATATTTTTTAATTCTCTAGCAATTTTTCCATATCTACTTCCTTCATCTAGGCCTTGTAATTCTTCTAAAGCAATTACAACTCCTGGAAAAGCCTTTAATGAATCATTTTTTTCTTCTTCTTTAGCCATTTTTATTCCTCCTAATTATTTAAATAAACTTTTGCCTTTTTGCATTTTCTTATCATGTTCTTTAATAAAGTTTTGATAAGCTAATGTTATTATCTTTTCATCTTTCTTTTTCTTTTCTGATATTGTAGTTAATTCTTTTAATAATTTCTTTTGAATTTCTACTTCATCAACATCATATCTTTTAGCATAGTCCAATAATAAATCAATAAATAAATCATCTTTATTATCTACTTTTTTATTTAATAAACTATACGCTAAATAATAAATCAAATCAAAATCACTCTTATTTTCAATAATTTTACTATTTAAATTATCTTCAATAACTTCATTTTGATAATTCTCTAAATACTCCCATAATTCTAAACATTTAAGATAATTATGATCACTTGTAAATAATTTTGTTTTTCTAATTGGACTTCTAACTAAAGTAGAATTAAGCATCACTTTCATAAAATTACTAGTTTTAAAAGAATTTATTTTATCTTTTATTTCGATAATTTTACTATCTAATTTACTTATTTCATCATCTTGTAAGCCTGCGCACTCTAGTTTTAAATCAATCTTAACATCTTTATTATTATATCTAGTATTCGCTTTATATTTTATCACTTTTTCGTCTTTATTTAAAGAACTTTTTTTAATTATTGTCAATTTTTTTGTGATAAATCTTTCTAAAATATTAATTAAAGTATAAATAAAACGATTTTCATATCTAAAAGTAAATTCTTCATCGATGTTTTTATTATCTACATTATTAATTATATTTTCGATATTAGGCAAAGTTTTTTCAATCTTTGAAATCCATGTATAATCTACATTATTATTTAAAGTTTCTTTAACTTCTAATTCAGGATTAGTTTTATTTAAGAAATTATTCATATCACTTAGAGAAACATTTTTAAATACATTACTTAAATTATTTTTCATAAATGCCCCTCTTCTAATAAATCATCATCACAATAAATATTTAAATTATCTTCAATAATTATTTCACTTTTAGTTTCTAAATCTTTAATTAAATTATGATTATTTTTAGCAAATTCACGGCTAAACAAGTAATTACTAGCCTTTTTATTTAAATTTGAAACTTCATCACAATAAACATAATAATGGATTGAGTTATCATCTAAGATTCTTTTAATATTTTTATCATATTCATTATAATCAATTACTAATTTAAGATATTTATTTAAATAATTATTTTTTAAAATATTACTTAGTCTTTCAACATTACTACTACTTTCAAAAAATTCTTTTTTAACAGGCAAGAAAAATACTTTATTTATTTTTCTTACTGAAAATAATTTCATTAAAGTTATAACAATTATATCAGCACTTATTAATGTAAAAGAACTAGCAATTTTTTCTTTATCAAAAATATATTTAATATGCTTAGCATCTATTTTACTAAGTCCTGGAACACTATAATTATATTGGGCTAAATAATATTCATTATTTTTAGTTATTTTTAAATATTTATTAAAAGATGTTTTACTATTTAATGTTTCAAATATTTTTCTTTCCTCTTTAACACCTTCTTTAATACTATTTAATAAATTTAAAGTATTCTTTTTACTATTATCTATTAGTTTAAAATAAGGTATTTTATTAAATTCAATTAAATATTTATTTAAAATAGTCCGATAATTATTTTTATTATTTTTATAAGGACTAGATGAGATATCTAAAGCATTGGCAATATGAATTATTACAGCTGTAAGTACAATTTCTTTTTCATAATTTTTAATTTCAAAGGCTTTATTAATATTAATAAAATAATTTATAACGGAAAATAGTTCATTATCAATTTTATATTTTAAAATATTTTTATCTTCAATAAATAACTTTATAGTATTTTGATTATTACGATTATCAAATATTGTTTTTATATAATCTTTAATAATCCATTTTAAAGACTCTTCGGCTTCCTTTTTGCGATGCCAAAATTTATTTTTATCAATTCCAATTATTTTAGTTAAAATAAAAGCATAATTAAATATGGTCTTAGTTTTATATTCTAAATATTCGTCAAATATATTTGCATCCACTTAAGCCTACCTCTATTCTCAAACTTAATTATAACATGGATATAATTGCTATTCAAGGCACAAAAAAGACTAATTATTCTGATAAAACAATTAGTCCCAGTTTTGAGAATAATCACATATTAATTAAAATTAATCTAAAAAGAAATTTTAATTAATCATAACAGAGATATTATCAGTATCATCCGGTGATTACTTACCTTTTGGAGTATCTTTCTCCCTAACAATTGTTATATCTAGCGTAGATAAGGTTACTAATGTAACTTCTTTACTACTAAGTATATACAATTAATAATTTATTAAATTATTAATGAGTATGTTTTTTATTTATACTCTAAATTTAATAAACTTTATAGCATATTTTACTTTTAATAAAATATGCAATCATTAACTATCTATACTATACTCTCTAGATATTATAATTATATGCTGTTTTTAAAAATTATGCAACAACTTTTTTAAAAAATATAGTATTTTTTGTAATTTAGCTTATTTTTAACTTTAACCTTTTTAAGTTTTTGTGAATAAACTATAAAGAGGAGGAATTATTTTGAAAAATAGAATTAATTTAATTTTAATAATATTTCTTATTATTGTGGTAGGATTTTTTAGTTTAAGACTAACTAAAAATGAAAAACAAAATAATATAGATAAAGTAAAGGTGGCAGAAGTTACCCACAGTGCTTTTTATACCCCATTTTATGTAGCAATTGAAAAAGGATATTTTAAAGATAATAATATTGATATAGATTTAATTTTAACTAGTGGGGCTAATAATGTTATTGCCGCTGTATTATCAGGGGATGTCCAAATTGGTTTTTGTGGACCTGAAGCATCAATTTATGTATATAATGAAGGTGAAAAAGATTATGTTCAATCATTTGCTGGTTTAACTAAAAGAGATGGACAATTTATTGTCGCAAGAGAAAAAAATGATAATTTTAATTTAAATGATTTAAAAGGTAAAGAAGTAGTAGCTGGTCGTGCTGGTGGAATGCCTATTTTAAATTTTTATACAGCTTTAAAAAATGAAAAAGTTAAAGGTGTTAAGGTTAATGATACAGTTGATTTTGCTAATCTTACAAGTGCTTTTATAGGTGGCACGGGAGACTTTGTTAATCTTTTTGAACCAAATGCTACTAAACTAGAAAAAATGGGTTTTGGTTATGTAGTTGATAGTGTTGGTGCTTATTCTGGTGAAGTTCCTTATACTGCTTTTAATGCTCGTAAAAGTTTTATTGATAATAATAAAGATTTAATTAATAGATTCAGATTATCAATTAATAAAGGATTAGAATTTACTAAAAATAATGATAGTACCATTGTTGCTAAAACAATTATTAATTTATTTCCTGATACATCACTATCTGATTTAGAAGTAATTATTGAAAGATATAAAAAAGCTGATTCTTGGTTAATAGATACAAATATTAAAGAAGAATTATTTATTAATTTAGAAAATATGCTTATTGATGGTAAATTAATTGAAGATTATGTTCCATATAAAGATTTAATCGTTAATGACTAATATTTTAACAGTTAAAAATCTTACTAAAACTTATCATACTAAAGAGGCTGAAACTTTAGCAATTAAAGATATTTCTTTAAATATTAAAAAAGGCGAAATAATTGGAATAGTAGGTTCTTCTGGTTGTGGAAAATCTACTCTTTTAAATATCCTTGCTGGTTTAGATAAAGAAACTAGTGGTGAAATTATTAAGAAAGATTTAAAAGATGCATATATGCTACAAAGTGATGCACTTTTACCTTGGCTTAATGTTTTAGATAATGCCTGCCTTGGTTTAAAACTTAAAAATATTAAAACTGAAGAAAATATTAATTATGTTAAAGATTTAATTAATAGTTTTGGTTTAAGTAGTTTTATAAATGCTTATCCTAATAATTTATCAGGGGGTATGAGACAAAGAGTTGCTTTAATTAGAACTTTAGCAATTAAACCTGATATTATTTATTTAGATGAACCACTATCTGCTCTTGATTATGTAACAAGGCTTATGATAACTGATGAAATATATTCAATTTTAAAGAAAATGAAAGTTACAACTATTCTAATTAGTCATGATATTGCCGAATGTGTATCATTTTGCGATCGGATTGTTGTTTTATCTAAAAGACCAGCCATAATTAAAAATATTTATGATATTAAACTTAAGAATCCTAGTATTCCTTCAATAAATCGTAAAGATGAGATGTTTAATTATTATTATGATTTAGTTTGGAGCGATTTAGATAAATGAGCATAGAGCATAAATTATATTTAAGAAAATTAAAGAAAGAAAAATATTTTATTTTAGTTTGTCAAATTAGTATAACTTTATTATTTATTATTACTTGGGAATTATTAAGTAAATATGATCTTATTAATAGTTTTATTTTTTCTAGTCCATCTAAAATAGTAAATACGATTTATAATTTATATTTAAGTGGTAATTTATTTAAACATATCTGGGTTACTTTAAAAGAAATATTTATATCTTTTGGACTAGGCTCAATTATTGGTTTTATATTAGCAGTTATATTTTATATGGTGCCTATTTTAAAAAAGATATTTGATCCATTTTTAACTTTATTTAATAGTTTACCTAAAGTATCACTAGGTCCCCTGCTTATTATTTGGTTGGGCGCTAATATGAGTTCGATTATAGTAATGAGTCTTCTTATTAATACTATTGTAACTTTAATATCAATTTATAATGGATTAATTAATACAGATACTTATAAAATAAAACTATTTGAAACATTTAAAGCAAGTAAAATGCAAACGTTAATTTATTTAGTTATTCCTCATAATAAAGAAACTATATTATCTAGTTTAAAGTTAAATATCTCTATGAGTTTAATTGGAGTTATTATGGGAGAGTTTTTAGTAAGTAAAGCAGGTATTGGTTATTTGATTCTTTATGGAACACAAGTATTTAATTTAAATTTAGTAATGAGTGGAATTGTTTTAATTATGATTATATCTTTTATTATTTATGAAATTATTAGTATTTTAGAAAAAAATAAATAATCGTACCAAAAAAGGTACGGTTTTTTAAGTGTTTAAAATTTTAAAAAAGGGTGAAAAATAATGGCTTAAGATGGGAAATACTTATTACCGATACTTTAGATACAAAAGGTATTTTGCGTCTTATTGAGTGAGTAAATATATTGATGATAAATTAATTGAAAATAAATAAAAGTAATAGTTTTTAATTATTACTTTTAATTTTATTATATCTAATAAATCCTATTAATAAACCTAATAATATCATAAAATATGGTGATGTATAATACATACTATTACCAAATAATGAAGAAATAAAATAACACATAGCACTAAAATATACCATAATATGTATAGAATTTTTTTTCATTATTTTTAAATTAGATATGGCAAGATATATTATAAGTGCAAGATATACTAATGCCCCTGGAATGCCAATAAAAGCTGATATTTGCAAAATCATATTATGAGGGCGATCGCTATAAAATATGTAGCATTCATTATAATAATACTTTTTTAAGCATTCCATTCCCCCACCAAATAAAGGATGTTTTAAAGCATATTTTCCTGCTTCTTTCCATAATAACCCTCTATAAGTTCCAGCTGCTTCAATAGCTTTTTCATCTTTATTAACAAATCCTTTAATATCTTGAGATAAACTAGACATATTGGCAGATACAATTCCTTTAGTACTATTAAAGTTAACTCTTTCCCCTATTTTAATATCATAATTGGAAATAATAAATGAAGTTGAAATAAATAAAATTATAACTAATAAAACTTTTTTTATCTCATATTTTTTAACTAAAGAATATATAAATAGAAAAAATAATGTAATACACATAGCTAAATATGAACCAAATGTATTATTTTTAATTAATAAATAAAGTATAAATATATAACTTAAAATATATAATATTTTTTTATATAATTTATTACTATTAATAAACATAAATAATGAAAGCATAGTATTAATCATTAAATAATAACCATAATGATTGGGATTATGAAATATATTAGTGTAATTTAAATAAGTAAAATATTTATCAAATAATGGCATAATTGTTATTACAAGGCATGAAATAATCATACTTAAAAATAAATATTTTATATATTTATTATCTTTAATAATTGATGAAAGTAAAATAAAGCCAATATACATTATATATACAATAAGTCCTTCTTTACGATAGCTTTCACCAAAAAATGATAAATATGAATTATCACTTAGAAAAGATGCAATTAAAGATAAATTTAATAAAGCGATTATTAATATTTCAGGAATAAAATATTTAATTTTATTATTTTCTTTTTTATTTAATTTAATAAAGTAAAAAATATATATTAGAATTCCTAAAATACCTATTAAATATATTATATTAGTAAAATAATGGGTATAGTATGTATTACTACAATACTTTTTAAAAAAGTATTCAATTATTGGTGATATTGCCCATAGCATCAAAATAATAAAAGATAGTAATTCTAGTTTAATCTTTTTAAATATACTTAAAATTTTTTGAACACTATTTTTATTTATCATTTATATATCACAATTACTATTATACTATAACATTGTTTTTTAAGTCTATAAATCAAAAAATTTTTATTTATTTTTCAACTATTTAATCAAACATGATATAATGTTAATTAGGTGAATTGATGTATGAAAAACTATTTTAAAAAATTTTTAATATCATTGATAATTATTCTTTTTTTAGAATTTTTATATCATATCTTAATATTTAAAAGTTTCAATTTAAAAGAATTATTTTATATTACAATTTTTAGTGCGCTTTTTAGTTCATTTATAAGTTTAATAACATCTTGTTTTAATAAAAAAATTAATAAATGGTTATATATTATTATCTTAGGTGTTTTGCCTATTATATTTGTAGCTCAATATATAAATTTCCAATTTTATGGTAATATTATTAGTATTTATTCATTTGTGCATGGCGGACAAGTTTTAGAATTTTGGGGCGCCATTAGAAGCGTTTTATTAAGTAAAATATATTTTATTATTTTATTCTTTTTACCTATCATTTTGCTTATTATTTTTAATAAAAAAGTAAAGATGGATGATTTAAATTGGAAAAATCTTTTATATCAAAGTTTAATATTAATTATCTTATTTATTATATCTTTACTAAGTTTAAATCTAGATAAAAATGAAATATATGGGGCTAACAACTTATATTATTATAAACATGTTCCTAATTCATCTGCTCAAACTCTAGGGCTTCTTACTACTATGCGTTTAGATTTAGAACGAACAATTAGTAATTTTGAAGAATCAGTTGTTATTAAGAAAGATGATAAAAAAAGTGTTGATACGCCAAAAGAACAAAAGATTGAATATAATAAATTAGATATTGATTTTAATGCCTTAGCTGAAAACTCTAAAAATAAAACAATTAAAGAAATAAATATGTATATGGCTGGCGAAAATCCTAGTGAAAAAAATAAATATACTGGTATGTTTAAAGGTAAAAATTTAATTGCCATTGTGGCTGAAGCTTTTTCCCCTATTGCGATAAATGAAGAGCTTACCCCTACTTTATATAAACTTACTCATGAAGGATTTCACTTTACAAACTTTTATACTCCTATTTATTATGTTAGTACATCTGATGGTGAATATGTTACCTTAAATAGCTTACTTCCTAAAGAAGGTGTTTGGTCATTTTATGTTTCTAGAAATAACTATCTTCCATATGCATATGGTAATGTCTTTAAAGAGTTAGGATATACGGCTAATGCATATCATAATGGTAGATATAAATATTATGATCGTAATTTATCACATCCTAATATGGGCTATAAATATATGGCTTGTGGTAATGGCATGGAAAAAGTTATGAATTGTAAACCATGGCCTCAAAGCGATTTAGAAATGATTAATGGCACTGTTGATAAATATATCGATGAAGAAAAGTTTGTAACTTATTACATGACAATAAGTGGTCACTTAGAATATAACTTTGGTGGAAATAATATGGCTTATAAACATCGAAAAGAAGTAGAAAACTTACCTTATAGTTCAGCTATTAAAGCTTATATTGCGACTCATATTGAACTTGATAAAGCCTTAGAAAGTCTAATTCAAAAGTTAGATGAAAAAGGCAAATTAAAAGATACAGTAATTGTTATATCAGCCGATCATTATCCATATGGCCTTAAGAATAAAGAAATAAGTGAAGTTATGGATATTCAAGATGAAAAATTTGATATTCATAAAAATAATTTAATAATTTGGAATAGTGAAATTCCTTATGTTGAAGTAAATAAATATGCCATGAGTTTAGATATTCTACCTACTGTTTTAAATTTATTTGGCGTAGATTTTGATTCAAGACTTTTAATGGGAAGAGATATTTTATCTAATACTGATGGTTTAGTAATTTTTAATGACCGCTCGTGGATTAGTGAATATGGTAAATATAATGCAAGTACAAAAAAGTTTACTCCATTTAAAGAAGAAATACCTGATAATTATGTAGATGAGATAAATGAAAAAGTTTATAATAAATTTGTTATTAGTAAAAATATTTTAGAAAATAATTATTATAAAACAGTATTTAGTGAGGATTAAAATGGATGTTAAAGAAAAAATGTTAAAATATGAAACTCTTTATAGTAAATATGCTTCTTTTGATAAAGATGCAATTCGCTTAAATGAATTTACATCCGATATAAGACCAAACTATTTTAGAGACGCTGATAGGATTATTCATTCATCTTCATATACTAGATATATGGGAAAAACACAAGTTTTTACTTTATCAGAAAATGATAATATATCAACTAGAATGGTTCATGTTCAGTTAGTATCTAAAATTGCTAGAACTATTGGAAGAGCCCTATCTTTAAATGAAGATTTAATAGAAGCTATGAGTTTAGGCCATGATTTAGGACATGTTCCTTTTGGTCATGAAGGTGAAAAGATTTTAAATGAAATATCTCTTAAACATAATGAAGGATATTTTAATCATAATGTGCAAAGTGTAAGAGAACTTATGGTATTAGAAAATAATGGTAAGGGTTCTAATTTAACTATTCAAACATTAGATGGCATTTTATGTCATAATGGAGAACTAGAACTAAAAAAATATATGCCAAAGAAAAAAAGTGTGGATGACTTTATTAATGATTATTTAAATTCATATAAAATTAAAGGTTATGTAACTACCCTAGTTCCAATGACTTTAGAAGGATGCGTTGTTAGAATATCAGATATTATTGGCTATTTAGGTAGAGATATAGAAGATGCCGAAAAACTTGGTATTATTACTAAAGATATGATACCTGAATCTATTACTAAAGTTTTAGGTAGCACTAATAGTGAAATTGTTAATACTATAATTACCGACATCATTAAAAATAGTGCTAATAAACCTTATATATCTGTAAGTGATAATGTATTTAAAGCTATTCAAGAATTAAAAAAGTTTAATTATGCTAATATTTATGCTAAAGCTCACTCTGATGAAATGATAAAAAACTATCAAATGATGTTTGAAACATTATTTAATAAACTATTAGAAGTTATAAATAAACAAGATGAAAATCACAATATTTATAGGATTTATTTAAATAAAATGAGTAAAGAATATTTAAAAAATACATCAAATGAGCGTAAAGTAATTGATTATATTGCTGGTATGACAGATGAATTTTTCTTAAATGAATATAAAAAATATCAAGACTAAACCTTGATATTTTTATTTTAATTTTTGAATTTTTTCCTCAAAATTATCGCTTGTACAAATAAATGAACCAGATACAACAATGTCAGCATTTTGAACATACTCTATTGTTTCATCATTAATTCCACCATCTACTTCAATTGCAAAATTACCTTTTAATTTACATAATTCATTAATTCTATTAGCCATTTCCATTATAAACTTTTGGCCACCTTTTCCTGGTACAACACTCATAATGAGCACTCTATCTATTTTATCTAAATAAGGTATTATTTCTTTAATATCAGTATCTGGATTAATGGCAAGACCAGCTTTAATATCATTTTCATGTAAATAATCAATAAGTTTAAGAGGACTTTTTTCTGCTTCAATATGAAAAGTGATATTATCAGGTTTAAGTTTTATAAAATCATTAATATATTCTAGAGGATTATCACACATTAAATGAACGTCCATAGGCAGATGATTATCTTTAGTAAATAAGCAAATATCATCATAGTCATAATTTTTATGTTCAACAAATTTACCATCCATAATATCAATATGTAAATAATCAGCATTAGTTTGATTTATTATATCAATAGTTTCTTTTTCATTATATTTACTTTTTATAAATGATACGGCTACTTTCATAATCCTCCTTTAATTTTAAATAATTATCATATCTTGATTTTAAAATTTCGTTTGTTTCTACTCTTTCTTTAACTTTACAGCCATCTTCTTTAACATGATAGCAGTCTTTATATTTACAATCATATCCAAATTCAATAAAAGCATCTCTAATGTTTTCCTTAGTTAAATTAGTTAAATCTAAGGAACTGAAACCTGGAGTATCAGCAATCAAAGATGTTTTATATTTAAAAAATTCTGAATGTCTAGTGGTATGAACTCCTCTACCTAAGGCTTTACTTATTTCATTTGTTTCTAAATTAAAATCAGGATTTAATCTATTTAATAAACTAGATTTACCGGCACCTGTTTGTCCAGTTAAAACAAGAGTCATATTTTCGGTTAGTTTTTCTAACTTTTCTAATTCATCATTATAAATGGTTGAAATACCAATTTTATTATAATAATTATAAATCTTTTGAACCATTTTAAGTTCCTCATTAGTTAATAAATCTTTTTTAGTAAAGCAAATAATAGGCTTAATATTATTACTTAGTACTAATACTAAAATTTTATCTAAAAGAAGTAAACTTAAATTTGGCTCTTTTAAACTTGTTACAATAATACATCCATCAATATTAGCAATTGTTGGTCTATCTAAATGATTTTTTCGTGGTAAAATTTCTAAAATATAATTATTTACTTCATCAATTATTACCTTATCACCAACTAAAGGGGTAAGTTTTTCGTGATAAAACCTACCCCTTGGCGTGCATTCATAAATTTTATCCCCTGCTTCTACGCTACATGTATTACTAATAATTTTTACAATTACCCCTTGCATAACTTATCCTTCAATATTTTCTTCATTATCTACTTCTTCAGCAATAGATATTTTTAAAGTCATACCTCTAATAATATCAGTTCCAGCTGATTTATTTTGTTTTATTATAGCGCCTGGTTCATATTCATCAGTTTGAACATATTCAGTAGATAATGTTAAGCCATATTTTTCACAGAATGCTTCAATGTCAGAAAGTGAATAATCACCACTAGTAAAGTCTGGATATACTTCTGAGACATCTGGAATATATAAGGTAACAGTATCACCAGCTTTAACTTTTTCTCCTGCAGCTGGTTCAGTTTTAATAATCTCTCCTGCTTCTACTTTAGATGCATCTTCCGGTTCTACATAATCAATAATTACAAATAAATTATTAACTTTTTCTAAAATAGTTCGAACCTCAATATAATTTTGTCCTTTATAATCATCTAATGTAATAGTGTTTTCACCAGATGATTCATAAATCACTATTGAAGAACCAGTCTTAACTGTACGGCCAGCTGATGGATCAGTTTTAACAACATCCCCTTCTTTAATAGTTGCTGAAGGTGCAGTTCTTCTATCTGCCGATATTTTTAGTCCTTTATTATTTAATATTTCAATAGCTTCATTTAAAGTTTTACCTGTTACATCAGGAACGATAACATCTTTAGTTTTAGTTAAATTAGGAATTAGTAATACTATACAAGTAGTAATTATAGCAAGACCAGCAAATATAGCTCCAAGTATCAAAAGTATTTTATTTTCCTTTTTCTTTTCTAAAGAATCTTTAGTTATTTTTTTAACCTCTATTTCATTTGTATCGCCTTCAGCAAATTCCATTGTTTTTTCAATTTCTTTTTCACGTTTAGCTGTTTCATTTTCATCAAGTTCTGGATATTTATAAACATATTTTGCTTCATCTACTCTAGATTCATCTAAAACAGTCATTAAATCATCATGCATGGCTCTCGCATCAGGATATCTATTTTTAGGATTTTTAGCCACTGATTTTAAAATAACATTTTCCACTGCTTGTGGTAAATCTGGAAGTTCTTTTCTAATACTTGGGAATGGTTCTTTTAGATGTTTAAGTGCGATTTCAACAGCATTATCACCTTTAAAAGGAAGTGTACCTGTTAAAAGTTCATACATTAAAATACCCATTGAATAGATATCACTTTGAATAGTTGAACCTTTTCCACTTGCTTGCTCTGGTGGAAGGTAATGAACACTACCCATAACACTATTAGTTTGAGTAAGTTGAGTACTATTTAAAGCCATCGCAATACCAAAATCAGTTATTTTAATAATGCCATTATCAAGCATCATAATATTTTGAGGTTTAATATCACGGTGAATAATATAAGAATCATGAGCGCAGGCCATTCCATCTGTAAGTTGAAGCATAATATCAATAACTTCATTTAAAGTAAGTTTGCCACGTTTTTTAAGTATTTGTTTTAAATGTTTTCCTTCAATATATTCCATAACGATATAATATATTCCATTATCTTCACCAACGTCATATACTTCAACAATATTAGGATGCGCTAAACTACTTGCTGATAAAGCTTCTCTTTGAAAACGACGTACAAACTTTTCATCAGTTGCTAAATCTCCTCTTAAGATTTTAACTGCAACATGGCGCTCTAAAATGGTATCATAGGCTAAATAAACATTAGCCATTCCACCTTCACCTATTGTTTTAATTATTTGGTATCTATCATTAATCAGTTCACCTTTAGTTATCACATTTCACCACTATCCTTTACTAAATAAGCAATTGAGATATTATCGGTTCCCCCTCTGGCATTACACTTCTTAATTAATTTAATTAGTTTTTCTTCAGATGAAATTTCATTATCAATTAAAACCATTTCAATTTGATCTTTCGTAAGCATATTAGTTAGTCCATCTGAACATAACATAATTGCGTCAATATTTGGATCAACATCATAAATATCGGCTTCTATTTTTTCACTTACACCAAGAGCCTTCATTAAAACATTTTTCTTAGGATGATTTTGGGCTTCTTCTTTTGTAATTTCGCCAGTATCTACTAAGAAATTAACTAATGTATGTTCTTTCGTAATTTTATGTAATTTTTGATCCTTTAATACATATCCAGATGAATCTCCAATATTAACAAACATTAAAAATTCATTAGTTAAAAGTGCCATAACTGCAGTTGTTCCAAGTCCAGATGAATCAGGATGCTCTTCACCATATTTTAAAATATTATTGTTAACTTCATCAATATTCTCTTTTAGCCAATTAACCGCATCAATTTTAGTCCCAATAGTTGGTATTTCACTAAATCTTTTACCTATTTGAGTTACAACCATTGATGAGGCAATTTCACCAGCACGGTGTCCTCCCATTCCATCAGCGACTATCATTAAATGCTCATTGGAAGCATTTTTGACAATTGTTACTGAATCTTCGTTATGACTTCTAACTCTACCTGTATCCGTTAAATAAAATGATTGCATTTTACTCACCCTCTTTTGCTCGGAGCTGTCCACATGCTGCATCTATTCCTGCTCCAAACTCTTTTCTTATTGTAACATTAATTCCATTTTTCTTTAAGTAATCATAAAACTTATTAATTTGATTTTTGTCTGATTTAAAGAATTCAATATGACTTGTTTCATTATATGGAATTAAGTTTACATATACATTCATTCCTTTTAGTAAATTTACTAGTTTACTTGCACACTCTAAACTATCATTTACTTCTTTAAGCATAACATATTCTATAGTGATTCGTCTATTAGTTTTTTGAATATATTCTTTTAAGGCAACAATTAATTCATCTAAAGGATATGCTCTATTTACAGGCATTAACTTATTTCGAAGTTCATTATCAGGCGCATGTAAACTAATTGCCAAGTTAACTTGTAAAGGTAAGTTACTAAATTCTTTAATTTTAGGAATTATTCCACTAGTACTTACTGTAATATGTCTTGCTCCAATTGCTAAACCATATGGATTATTAATTATTTTAATAAACTTAATTATATTATCGTAGTTATCAAATGGTTCTCCAATACCCATTATTACAACACTATCTATTCTCGTCTTTAAATCTTCTTCAATTAACATAATTTGCTCTACGATTTCAAAGGCTTTTAAATCTCGTACTTTTTTAAGGCGACCACTTTCACAGAATTTGCATCCCATGTTGCATCCTACTTCTGATGAAACACATACACTAAGTCCATAGTCATGTCTCATTAAAACAGCCTCAATATAATTTCCATCATTTAAAGCAAATAAATATTTATTAGTTAAATCACTTTCTTGTTTAGTTTTAATTTTAATATAATCAAAACTAATGTTTTCTTTTAATTTATTAATTAATTCTTTACTTAAATTAGTCATATCATCAAATGATTTAATTTTATGAATATAAAGCCACTCCCAAATCTGTTTAGTACGATATGACTTTTCCCCTAAACTAATTATATAATCATTTAATTCTTCATATGTGTAATTAAATATATTTTCCATATTCACCACTACTATAATTATACCTTAAATTGAAAGAAAAAACGATAATTTTAAATCGTTTTTGTCAATTAATAAAAATATTTTTAGTTTCTTTTTCTAATTCTTTTATACTTTTCTTTGGTGTTGGCATTTTTTCTGGCATTGTTCCACCATTTTTTGAAATTACATCTCTAATATTTTTGCCGATAAAATAATGAATATTATTAGCTTTTGTTTCGCTTTTTATGTTATCTCTTTTAAGTTTTTGCTCTGTTTGAGAAATTCTAAATAAATTGATAATTAATTCGTCACTACACATATTATCTAAAATGTTTTCTCGGTATCTTAAACCTTTTCTTTTAGCAATATCATCAGCTGTTTCTCCATTATATAACCCTCTATAACCTGCATTATGAAATTTATCAAAGTTTTTAACCCCTGCTTTTTTAGCAGTTTGATTTAATGAATAGTTTCCTTTTCTCGTTAAACTTCTTTGATATAATCTTTTTTCATCCTCGGTTAAAGCAAGATACTCTTTTTCACTTAATTCTTGTTTTCTGGTTTGAATGGCAAAGTATGTTTGAGCTAAAGCAATGGCTTCTTTTCTACTATCTCCATTTTGAGCGATTAGGTAGCAGGCATAACGAGATAGTTTGTAATCATCTATTTTTCTTTTTGTATTTGAACCTATTTCAACCATTTTGTCAATGCCGACAAAATGGTCATAAATGTTTACACCACTATTTATACAAGCTTCTTTAGCTTTTAAAATAGTCTTTTCAAATTTTCGCCATTCTATATAATCCAACACTTTTTGCAGTTCCCTAGCATACCAAAATTCACCAAATTCATCCTCGTGTTTAATGCTTTCAAATATATTTTCTTGAAGTTTAATTTCATTCATTTCTTATTCCCCCTATCTTCGAAATTATCTTTCATATAAAAAGTATTATACATTATATTTTTCTTTCTATCAAGTGATTTATAAATATTTTTTAAACTTTTTTATTTCAAAATAAAAAGTACACTTTTTAATGTACTTTAAACTATTTTTCTTTAACTATTTTATTAGTCTTAGTATTTATTCTTTCTAATTTTAAATATTCTTCATTATTAGTAGGTAAATCTTTTTCTTTTAAGTGATTATTTATTAAATTACTTAAGTATCCATAGATAAGAGCAAAGATTGGAACTCCAATAAGCATACCTATAACTCCAAACATACTACCAAATAATAAAATTGAAGCAAGTACCCAGAACGATTTTAAACCTATTCTAGAGCCACATAATTTAGGTCCAAGTATATTACCATCAATTTGTTGTAAAACAATGATAAATAAAGCAAATATTAACGCTTTTGTAGGATCATCCATAAGGATTAATAAAATACTAGGAATTGCACCAAACCATGGTCCAAAATATGGAATAATATTAGTTACTCCAACTAAAACTCCAATTAATAATGAATATGGATAACCAAAAATCGCTAAGAATAAAAATGTAATAACACCTATAATTAAACTATCTAATAATTTACCAATTATAAAGTTACCAAATATAGCATTTGTATGTCTAGAATTATCCATTATATGATTAGCCGCTTTTACAGGGAATATACAATAAATAATCTTTTTAATACCACCAATAAAATTATCTTTATCAGCTAAGAAATATACCGCAATAACAAAGCCAAGTAAAATATCAAAGATAGTTTTAAGGGCTCCTATTACCCCAGTTGATAATGTAACTAACCATCCATCTACTTTAGGTAAAATGGTACTATTAACGGCTGTATTTAAATATTCATTAATTGTTTGATAATTATTCAAAACTACAGTTTGAAGTTCACTATCACCTAGTTTAAGTAATAAATAGTTCTTAATTTCCTCAATATATCTAGGTAGATTAACAGCTAACTTTTCAATACTCTTTAAAAGTTCTGGAATAATGAAACTAAATAATAATATTAAAATACCTGTAAATATTACACAAGTAATTAAAATACTTAAATTAGTAATCTTTTTCTTATTTTTATCTTTTACCCATTTTGATACTAATTTTTCTTTAAAAAATTCAACAATTGGATTTAATAAATAAGCAAAAACAAATCCAATAATAAATGGCGTTAATATAACGATAAAACTTTTAATAACTTTCCATATCGCACCAATATTAAATAAAATAAACGCTAAAATGGTACTAGCCACAATTACTAAAAATGCGGTAAGTCCAATTTGAAAATACTTATTATCTTTTAATTTATTAAACATACTATACTTCCCTTCCTAATCTAATTAATATTGATTCATGTTTGGTTCTTTCATAAAATTCAGTACTAAATAATGCTTCTTTAAGTTCAGCACCTTTTTTAAGTTTATATTTTTGCCGATAAAAGCCATTTTTCTGATTAGTTATTATTTCTTTATGATGTTTTACAAAATAAGTTATGGCTACTATTAAACAGGCTGTTGTAGCTATTAATGAGGTTATAATTATTAAAACTTTATTATGATTACTTATATATTTAAAAGTATTTATTAAAAATATACCAATTGTATTATCATTATCAAATAAATTTATAAAGTCTTTTGCAAATAGTATTATATAACCAAATACTGTACAAATACCTAATATCCAAGTTTTAACTTTACCTAAAATTGAACTTTCAACAGTTGCACCTTTATTACCACTTGAAACATTAACTAATGTAATAATTATTTCAAGTAATAAAGGAAGCCACATAATTGAATATGCTCTTGCTAAAAGAATTAAAGTCGCTATGGCAAGTAATTTATCGGCTAAGGTATCTAAAAGTGCTCCAAATAAAGTACAACATTTAAGCCTTCTTGCAAGCATTCCATCAATTTGATCTGTTATAAGTAAAACTATAATAAAAGCAACTAACTCTTCAGCATTATAATTAACACTTATAAAAGGCATTAAAAATGTACCTATTACTCTAGTCATAGTAATGGCATTAACTAATATTTTAGCGCCTGTTTTCTTCATATAAACCTCTCCAATATTATTTTATCATTTAACAAGAAGCGATGCAATATATCTTTGTAAAAGAAATTTATCCTTAAAATAGTTTGTCAAATATAATATTATTTTTAGTCATAGTTTTATTAAACATAAAAATCACCTACTCTAAGGTGATTATTTATTATCACTTATTTTAATAGAATTTCTTGATACCAAGATTCTAATTCCATCTTCTGCTAAATTTAATAAACCATTTATTACAAAGAAAAATCCTAACATTAAAACTTGTACTGTTTCATTAAAATATAAATTAATACTTGTTAAAAATCCTAGTAATAAGAATAATGAAAATGTAATTAAATTAACATATAACATTCCATTTTCTCTATCATGATAATAGTCTAATTTAATAAGTTTAATAATAGCCATTATTCCTACCCAACTTGCTAAAGTTAAACTAAGTACCATTGGTGGGTCATATGATATAAACTTAAATCCACTTATGGCTGCAAGACTGCACGCAATAGCTGTAAAAATATCTTCATAATCCCCATTATTATTTTTGGTAATAATTACTTCTATTATTTTTACTAAAGCATAAATTGAAAATACCACATATAAAAGCATATTAGGTTCCATAAATTCTAAAAATGGTACTATTAACATAAGTATTCCCATTAATAATAAAACAAATGAAACTATTAAATTAGTCCTATCTCTTAATAATACTTCCCTTTTTTTCTTTATCATATTCTCACCTATTATAATAATAGTTTATTAATCTTTTTTTGTCAAACATAATATAGAATAAATATTTAGTATTAAATAAGCAATATAGATAAATGTTAGATAATATCCAAAATGGATATATGGATAAATTACCTTTTGATTAAACATAAAACAAATAACTAATATAATTATAGAGAATATAATATAACTAATTGGCATAACTAATCTAATATTATTTAGTTTCTTTTTCTTTATTATTTCTATAGTAAATATAATAAATAAGATAAAATTAAATATAGCTAATATTATTAATTTAGTTTCAGATAAATAATTATATATGCTTTCAATAATATTATAAGTAATAGGTTCATTTTCTGCCATAAGAGCAAAACTAATATTAGATGCAGCTATATCTATAAATATAAAAGTCATTATAAAACAAAGATAATATAATAATAAATAGATTTTATTCTTCATTTAGTGTTTCCCCTTCTTTTATTATTTGTATTATATTTTTAATAATCATAAGTTCCGTTTTTTGTTTAATACTATTTTCTGAAGATGTAAGATCTGGTAAAACTATCTCTCTTATTAAATTATCTTTAATTAGTATTTCATACTGAGTTGTATATTTAGATAAAATAGCATCATCCATTAAAGAAGCTGTCATAAATAAATTTGGCAAATTATATTCTTCTGCTTTTTCTTTAGTAAGTAATGAACAACTTTCAATACCTTTTAAATAATAAGATAATAAGAAATCATTACTTATAAATACTCTATTAAATAAGTCTTTTACTAAAACTTCACCTTCATAATTATTTTTATCTACATAATTTATTAAATTATTAACATAGTTTTTACATTCTTTATTATTTATTTTATTTGCTTCTTCTTTATATGTATTCATACTTTCTTTATAATTATTACTAAGAGATAAGCTAATTTTACCTTTAGCATTATGATAACTAATTAAAGATAAAATAATTATTACAACCATATAAATTATTCCAATTGGAACTAAAGCATTTTTAATTTTTTCTTTCATATTACCCTACTTTCTTATTTAATTGTAAAGTTTTAAATATCATTTGTAAATACTAGACAGTTTTTTTACATTTACTATACACTAGATAAATTATTGATAAATTTATAATTTTATTATAGAATTATATTAAGAAAGGAGTACTTATGGAATTTGGTGTATTTTTATTAGTTGTTGTAGGAATTATTTTACTTAGATCAATTAGACAAATTAATCAATATGAAAGAGGTGTTAAATTACGCTTTGGTAAATTCAAAGAAATAATGGAACCAGGTTGGAGATTAGTTTTACCTGTTATTGATACTATGAAAAAAGTAGATATCAGAACTAAAGCAGTTGATGTTCCAGAACAAGATGCAATTACTAAAGATAATGTAACTATTCGTATTAATGCCGTTTTATATTATAAAGTTTTTGATGCATCTAAAGTAGTTCTTGCCGTTGAAAATTATGGCTTTGCAGTATCTCAACTTGCTCAAACTACAATGCGTAATGCAGTTGGTGCGACAAGTTTAGATGAATTACTTGCTGAAAGAGATAAAATATCTACGGAAATTTGTAAAATAATTGATGAAGC
>CACZQI010000070.1 GCA_902783345.1 uncultured Erysipelotrichaceae bacterium | reverse complement strand
GGATGTGATAAGATTAAGTATGAAAATAGAATTTAATGAACAAGAGTTAATTAACTTAAGAAAACAAGTACAATGGGATACTGAGGATTATATAAACGAAACGATTAAAGTAAAATCTATTGCTATTGCTAAAAATCTTTTAAATATGGGTTTAACTACTCAAGATATAATGAAGGCTACTGGTTTAAATGATAAAGAATTAGAAAACATCCAAAACCAAAAGACATATAATAAATAATAATATTTTTAACACAAATTAATTAGCCATATACTTTATAGACTTTTTTTTAATAATTATTTATTATATAATGGTTATAAGAATAGAGGGTACTAATGAAAAAGATTATATGGCTAATTACTTTTATAATTCTTATTTTTATATTGACAACTTTCATTGTCTCTTTTACTTTAATTAATAGTAGGAGTTATCTTAAAGATCTTAACATTATTAATGTAAATAATATAAGTACCAAATATTTTATTAAATATGAAAATGTTAAATCTGCTGATAATTATGAGATTGTTATTTATAATAATGATGATTCTGTTTTCTATTCTACTAAAACAAATAAGCAACTAGCAATTTTAGATTTAAATGATATTGAAAATAATAAAGAATATAAACTAATTATTTATGCTTATAAAGATAATCATAATATAGCTGTAAGTGATCCTTATACATTTACTTATTTAGAGCCTACTTTTAGTAAAAATAATTCTTTAATATTTACTGATAATGAAGATTATATATTAAAAATTGATGGTGATTTAACTAAAAAAAGTTATTATCTAGAAATAAATTATGATAATAAAAAAGTAAAAAAAGAACAAATAAATTCTAATGAATACATTATTAAAAATGATTTATTTAAAGGTAAAAAGGGCGTATTTAATATTAAATTATATGATCAAAATACTATTTTAAATGAAATTAATATTTATAATAATATTAGTCCAGTAAAAGCCATAAAAATTACTAATCCTAATAATGAAGAGGAGTTAGATTATGGTGATATTAATTTAATATTTACTGGTGGAGATAATGCGACATATTATTCATTATTAATATATAAAGAAAACATCTTAATTAAAAAAACTAATTTTAACCAAAAAAGTGTTATTATAAGTTCTGAATTTTTTGAAAAAGGTGAAACATATACTTTAAAAGTCATAGGTAAATATAATGATATTGAAAACTATAGTAAATCAGATGAAGTTAAAATTAAATTTAAAGAAAAAGATACTTTACTTCGTCCTTATATGATGCAAAATCCATTATATAATTCTGGTAAAATTACTTTAGTAAATCCAAATGAATTTGGTAAAATTCTATATACAATAAATGGAGAAGATCCAAGTATAAGTGGCCTTGAATATCATGAACCATTTACAATAAATGAAAATGCAACTATTAAAACTATTATTATTTCGGAAGATAAAAAATATAATAATAGTGAAATTTCAGCCTTTAAAGTAAATATTGGAAATAAAGATAAATATCAAGTATATTTAAACATTGCAAGTGATGATAACTTATTAAAAGAGATCCAAAATAATTTAAAAGAAAAACTAGAACATTATAATATTAAAGTTTTAACAAATACTACTAACAATATTAATAACTCAATTAGTGAATCTAAATATAATAATGTAGATTTATATTTATCATTAAAAGTAGATAATAATTATAAAGTCTGGATAAATGATTATAATGCACTTAGTTATAGTTTTGGCTCTTTAATTAATAATAAATTAAAAGAATTTAATAGTAAATTAAAGTATTCATATAATATGCTAGATGAATTAAGTAAAAATAATGTGCCACTTAGTATCTTAGTTAGTGTAAATGATACAAATACTTTAAAAATAAGTGAAATACTTAGTAATACTATTTTAGAATATTTTGGCTTATTTTAGCGAATAAGCCATTTTTTAATGCTTTTTGTGTTATATTAAAGTTGGTGATAATATGGATAAAATATTTAATGAAATGCTTAATAAAATTGATACTATTAGTAATTATGAAGGGCTTATCAGTATCTTTATGACTCTTGACAAAAAGGGTGAATAATAATACAATTATTACATAAGAAGGTGGTATAAAAGTGGATGATAAATTATTTTTAACTCCTAATGAAATCCTTGAACATGAGTTTAAAATTGATGCAAGAGGTTATCGTATGCAAGAAGTTGATAAATTTCTTGATATGGTTATAAGAGATTATACTGAATTCTTAAGAACAATTAAAAAATTACAAGAGGACAATGTAAATCTAATTGAAGATAATCGTAAATTAAAAGCTGAATATCGTAAGTTAAAAGAATCTATTGAAGCATCAAGTGGTAGTTCTAATAATGGTAGCAGTGATGTTCTAAGAAGATTATCTAATTTAGAAAAAATTGTTTATGGTAAAGAGTAATATCAAAGGCAAACGCTGCATTTAATGTAGAGGAAAGTCCATGCTCGCAAAGTCTGAGATGACTTTAGTGTTCACGCTAAGG
>CACZQI010000069.1 GCA_902783345.1 uncultured Erysipelotrichaceae bacterium | reverse complement strand
TATGAATACTCATTGCATAAGCATGAGTAATACTCATAATTTCATCTTTTTTATAAGAAACATTATGACCATAATAATTAATTATTAAATAATCCATTTTAGAATTTATATTAACTTCTTCTATATAACCAATATCACCATTATAAATATTATTATCTGGATCATTTACTAAATTTAAAACTTTATCATGTTCTCGGTATATGACTGGACCAATTTTCACTTCATTTTTATCTTTATCTTTTGGATTAAAAATATCTTGCAATAAAATATTTAAATTATCAATCCCATTTTCCCCTTTATACATTGGGGCAAGAACTTGCACTTTAGATATATCTATTTTCTTTTCTTTAATTTTTAATAAAATTTGCATTAAATATTCTTTAATTTCATAATTAGATGCAGTAATAAAATTAAAGTCATCTTTCTTAATTAAAGTATTATCATCTATTATACCTTCTTTTATATTTTGAGCAAGAATTGGTATGAAAGAGTTTTCACTTTGACGATAAATATTTTTAAGAGAGATATGCTTAACTCCCGCTTTAATCATATCAGCAAGAATTAAACCTGGTCCTACTGATGGTAACTGATATTCATCACCTACAAATACAATTTTAGTATTAATATTAATACCTTTAAATAAAGATGATAGTAAATGATTATCTAACATGCTTACTTCATCAATAATAAATAAATTATAAGACAATTTATTAAATTCATTTACTGCAAAAGTGTTCTTTTCTTTATCCCATTTTAAAAAACGATGAATAGTCATAGCCGGCATATTAGATGCTTCACTCATTCTTTTAGCAGCTCTACCAGTTGGTGCTAGTAAACATAAATGATTATTTATTTCATTTAAAGATAGATTATTCAAATAAGCATATATTTTAACTATCCCTTTAATAATAGTTGTTTTTCCAGTCCCTGGACCACCTGTTATAATACTAATATTATTTTCTAAAGCACATTTAATAGCGTCTATTTGCTCTTCATTATAAGTAATATTTAATTCATTCTCAACTTTTTTAATTAAACTTTTAAATCTAATAAGTTTTTTACTTCCTTTTTTCATTAAATAAGAAATGCTTTCAGCATTATTTACTTCATCTGAAAAATAATCCATTAAATAATATTTTGTATCTTGTTTTACTATTTTTTTGTCATTAATAAGCGCTAGTAAATGCTCACTAATATCAGTATTAATTTGATAAGCTTGTTTTAAATACTCAATTATTTCTTCTTTAAGTAAATAAATATCACCATTAATAAAACAAAGATTTTTCATACTTTCTAATATACAAGCTTTGACTCTTCTTTTATCTTCTTTATCATTATTTTTTAAAAAGATATTATCTAGTTTTTTAAAATCAATATCTCCAACTAAAAAGTAGATATCTTCATTAATTAAATCTATAATTTTAGTTCCATAATCATTCATTAAACTCATGGTTTCTTTTACTGTAAAACCTAAATTTTTAAGTTCTAGGATTTCTTTATCAGATGCAAAATATTTAATAACCGAATTATAAATACTGCTTGCTTTCTTATCAGTCATTTTAGGAACTAATAATAAATTTTCTTTGTTTTCTTTAATTTTTTCTAAAGAATTTTCTCCAAAAACATCATATATATTTTTAGCAAGTTTTTCACCACAACCTTTAACAAAAGAACTGGTTAAAAAATCAATAATTGCATCTTTTCCTTCCGGAAGAATTTTCTCATAATTATTAACATTAAATTGATAACCATAACGATTATGAAAAATATAATTACCATATAAAATATATTTTTCTTCTTTATTTATATCAGCAAAATAACCTGTAAATGTTATTGTTTTATTTATTTCAATTTCATCATCATCAGTTTCAGAAACTCTAAAAAGTCCGACTTTATAGCCAGAATCTGCTTCAAATATTGTAGTTTTAAATTTACCTTTTATATAACTCATAAATATTATTATATATCATTTAACGAAAAGAAAAAAGATTAATCAAACTAATTTTTCAACATTATTTATGAGAAGTTTACAAATCTCTTTATCACTTAAAAGCGTAATCGAAAAAGTTTTATATCCTATTCGATTAATACTTGTACCGCAATGATATATTACTCCTTTATCTAATATAAAATATCTATCATGATATGTATTATCATATACAACATTTAAATTATGATATTGTTTATTATATTTCTCTATATCTTGTTTTGTTAACAAATTGTTTTCTTTAGTAATTATAGTTATTTTTATTTTTAATCTTTTAATTATGTCTAATAATGTGTTATCTGCATAACTATCGATGATAATTAATTCATCTCTTGCTTCTTTAAATATTTCAATTATTTTAGAATAAGCATCATATATTTGCCCATTAAAATATATTTCACTACTCTTTCTTTTTTCTTCAAACTTTTCAAATGACATTTCTAATGATTTAATTCTGTTATGGTCTTCTAAAACAAGATTATTAATATACTTTTGCTCTATTAAATTATTTGATATATATTTTTTCATTGCTACAAAAGCATCCATTATTCTAATGCTTATTTCTGCGGCTACTTTCGACTTTAAAACTGTTGCAAGCATTGCAACGCCTTGTTCCGTAAATACTCGAGGTAAATATTTCCTATAATGTCCTTTGCCTGGAATTCCATTTTCTAAGGTCAAATATTTTGACCTTAGAAAAATCCATTCATCTTGTGTTAATACCCAACTGTATCTTTCTGGAAATTTTTCTATATTATTTTTTACTGCTTGATTTATTTCTTTTGTCCCATTTTTACATTGATAAAGCTTTGCTAAATCAGAATCTAGCATAACCTCTTTTCCTCTTACTTGATAGATTAAATTTTCAATTTTCAATTCATCTTTTACAGCAATTCCGTTCATAATATCCCCCCATAATATTTTTAATAATTCTTTTTATATAATGATTATTATATACTAATATATTTTGTAAATCAATAGTTTTTTTAAAATAAAAAAGAATAGTTTACTTTATTTAAACTACTCTATTTATTAATAACTTCCCCATAGACATTTAAACCATCTACTTTAACGATTCTTACTAAATAATCCTCATTATGTTTTAATTTTTCATTTATAATAACTTTCATATAATTTGATGTATGACCTATACTATAAGTATCAAATACTTCTTCAACTAATACTAAAACACTTTGATTTAAAAATTCTTTATAATACTCTTCTTCTAATTTATTAGATAGTTCAATCATTTCATGAGTTCTTTCTTTTTTATCTTTATCACTTACAACATTTTTCATTCTAGAAGCGCCTGTACCATCTCTTTTAGAATAAGGAAAAACATGAACTTTTCCAAATTTAATTCTCTTAACTGTTTCTAAACTTTCCCTAAAGTTTTCTTCTGTTTCAGTTGGAAAGCCAACTATTAAATCTGTTGTAATATTAATATTTGGTCTAATATCTCTAATTTTTTTAATAATACGCTCATATTCATCTAAATTATATTTACGATTCATTTTAATGAGTACATCATTAGAACCACTTTGAATTGGTATATGTAAATGATTACATATTTTAGGATTATTTTTAAGTTCTTCTAAAAAATCTTCATCAAGTTCAGTTGCTTCAATACTACTTATCCTAATTCTTTCTAAACCATCTAACTTACTTATTTCTTTAATTAAATTTGTAAGTTGTGGGTAACTTCCTGTATGAATACCAGTTAAAACAATTTCTTTGTAACCATTAGAAACTAATTCTTTTATTTCTAAAATAGCTTTATCAAAATCTTTATTACGAATATTTCCTCTAATATAAGGAATTATACAATAAGTACAAAAGTTATTACAACCATCTTGAATTTTAACAAATGCTCTAGTTCTATCTTGATAGTTTTCTAAAAACATATCTTCAAATTCTTCATTTTGCAAACTACTAAAACTAACTATTCTTTCATGATTATTTTTAAAATTATTAACAAGATCTACTATTTTCGTTTTATCTTTATTTCCAATTAAAATATCAATACCTAAAGCATTTAACTCTTCTTTATGATGTTGACTAGAGCATCCACAAACAACCATTATGGCACTTGCATTCAATCTTTTTAAATTCCTTATCACTTTACGACTTTTAGAATCAGCCTGATTAGTAACTGAGCAAGTATTAACAACAAATACATCAGCATTTTCAGGACCAAAAGCCATATCATATCCATTTTTTAAAAACAAACTTTTTATTACTTCAGATTCATAAGTATTAACTTTACATCCTAAGGTTTCAATCCATAACTTCATATTATCACCCCTTAAAACCAAAAGTATTTTACCATAAACAAAAGAAAAAGCCAACACTGGCTTATTAAAGTATTTTAATTCTTGCTTAAATTACTCTGAAGTTTCTTTAAAGTTTCTAAAAACTCTTCTTCTTTATCATAACTCATTAGTTTTACTTCTAATTTTGGTTTTGGCATTTGAATTTCACTAGTATTATTTAAATCAAACTTTTTAACTTTTAATTCTGGAATTTCATATTCATATTCATCATCATAAATAAATGGTAAATTGTCTTTAGTTTTTAAAAGTTCTTCATAACTAATAATAGCGTTATTTTCTTGTTCTTCTTCATAACTAGTAAGTTTAACTACTTCTGGTTTATAATTTTTTTCAATATCTTTTTTAACTGCTTCTAAATCAAAAACATCTTCTTTTTTAGTATCTACTTTGATATTTAATAAATCATCTTCTAAAGAAGAACTTTTTTCATTATCAGAACATTTAACTAAATAAATAATATAAACAATTAAAACAATAAGTAAAAATGTTCCAATAAAGAAGAAATAATCTCCTACTGTTAATGAATAAATAAAACTTAATAAATCTTTTATAATTTCTTTCATGTTAATCACCAAAATTTCTATCTATTATAAACCCTTTTTATAAATAATTAAAGTATTGTAATTATTAAAATAAAACTTATAAAATTATTTAAACTATGAATAATAATTGGTACCCAAATATTATCTGTTTCTTCATATACATAACCAAGATATACTCCCATCATTACATAAATAATGGAATAAGTAAGAGCAACATCTAAATGCATATTAGTTGGAAATATATGCATTAAACCAAACATTAAGCCAGTTAAAGTAAGAAAAACATATTTATTTTTTATAACTTTTCTAAGTCCTAGTCTAAAGATTCCTTCTTCAACTATTGGCCCAAAAATAGTAATCGTTATAAGCATAACAATAGGTGACGCTTTTACTAAAGCATTAATAGATTCTTGATTAGCACTTTCTCCTATATTAGCTCCTATAATAAGTCCAATAATTTCAGTTAAAACAGCGCATCCTATTTTTATGATAAAAAATAATACTGTATATTTAATAATAATTTCTAAATATGATTTAAATCCATTTTTGAATTCCTTATAATCGGCTTTAAAATATTTACGATATAATAAGAAAACTATTAATGCAAATAGCATATAAGTTATACATTCTAAATAATTATAATCTAAAACATCAAATGCCTTTAAGTTAAAGCCTACTCCTTTTAAAAATAAAACTAATAAAGAACCGCCAGATAAGAATAATAAAATTACTAGTATAAATTTAATTATATTTTTCATTGCTCTCTCCTTTACAATAACTTAGCCATAATTAATGCTGAAAATAATACATAAAATATATATGTTAAAATGCTAAAGGTAATGTTACCATTTTTCTTATAAACATAAGAAAGTAATATAAATAAAATGCATTCATCAATAATATCAATAAAAACTACGCCAAAATTTCCTCCTAATAAGAAACCAGTGTATATGGCATATGATAGTCCACATATAATTGATCCAGCTTTACCTTTAACTAAATTATTAATGCCAAGTACAAATATAGCTACTTTAACAAATGGTATTATTAACATATCTACAATAAATGTTACTATTAAATCTAAACTAAATGGCTCTTTAAAAATATTAATAAAATTAAGGCCATTATATGTCATATCTAAATTGCTAGCAATTATTTTAACTAAATAATTAACAATCATCATGGCGATAAAAACAATAATATATGAAACAATTGTATAAAGTAAGTTACTGCCAAATTTATTTTGATATTTGTTAAAAGCACTTCTTATTTCTTCACCATAAATTATATAGATAAAAATAAATTCTAGAACATATATTATTAATTTAATGAATGTATTAATAGATAAATTAATGCCTACTAAAGATAATACTTTAAAGAAATATTCTTCAATAAAAAGTATAATAATTATGCTTAAAAATAATTTTATAAAATTTACTAAAAACTCTTTCATAATAATTACCTCTACCATAATTATTATAAAACTAATGTGTAAACTTTACTAGTTTATGAATGTAAAATATATGTAAGTTTACACTTTATTAGACATTTACAATATCGCTTTTCTTAATTAAATATATTTTTTTATTTTTATAAAAGCCATAGAAAATATCTTTAATATTTAAATTTTGTCTTTTTAAATATAGATTTAACCATATTTTACTCTTTTTAATCTCTTTTAAAGTTTTATCTTGTATAGTGCCATCAATTATTAATGCAATAGGAAAATTACTACTAGTTTTTAAAGGATTATATTTAAAAATACTAAGTTTTCCATTAGTTTCTAAAAAAGCATATTCAACTTCTTCTAAAGATTTAATTTCATTTGCTCTTAAACTGGCTAAGAGATCATCTAAACTATATCTTTGTTTAATCATTTCTTTGTAATTTACTACTCCATGATTCACTATGATACTAGGTTTACCAGCAAAAAAAGTCCTAAAAGTTCTTGATTTAATTGATATAAAAGCAAGACCAATTTCCACAATAACTAATAATGAAATTGGAATAATTGTTAAAAAAATTGATTTATCAATATTTTCAATGCTAATAGCAACTAGTTCAGCAATAAGTATTGAGACAATTAAATCAATAACTCCTAATTGACCTACTTCTCTTTTTCCCATAAGTCTATATGCAAACGTGACAAAAAAATAAAAGAAAACTGTTCTAAATGCTGTTGTAATAAGTTCCATATCATCACCATTTATATAATGGTTAAAAATTATTTATTTTAAACAAAAAACTCAAGTATATTTTTTATACTTGAGTAATAAATCTTATCCGGCACTACCAGTAAACATCATTAGAATTGATAGTACTAGTAAAACCATAATACCAGCACCAGTACATACAAGCATTGTCATAGTTTTACTTTCCATCTTATCTAATCTTTCTTTATATCTTGATTCTCTAGCTTTTTGTTGTAAGTTAGATATATTTCTTGAGAATGTTAATAATTGTTCTTGTTTTCTTTCTTGACTACCTAAAGATAAACGATATAAAAGTCTCATCATACGCATAGAATCTCTAACAGGATAATCTCT
This sequence comes from uncultured Erysipelotrichaceae bacterium, assembly GCA_902783345.1. Next base: position 4,955 of record CACZQI010000069.1, on the reverse strand, counting down.
TGCAAATTCCATATATGGCTCAATGGTACTATCTCCAGCATTTATTTTTTCAATTAAATCTTTTAATCCTGATTTAAAGATATCTGGTGCTTCATCTATTGATTTACCAAGAGCAACAGGTACGGTATAATGCTGTACTAAAATCTCTAAGTTTTTTAAATAATAAGGAAGTAAGATATCTATTTGATGTAAATGTGATTTATAATATTTTTTAAGTTGAATATAAGATAGTTTATAAACACCATAACCAGCTATTATAGCAAATAAGACATTTAAATAATTTAAATCTGAAATAAATAAGAAAGTCATAACAAAGATCGTAATCATTCCATTTTTAAGTCTTGTATTAAATAAGGCTTGGACATCAATTGAATCACCATATTTTGCTTTAGCATAAAAGTCAAAATCTGATTCTTTTAATCTCATAAAGACATCTTCATAATCATGAACAAACTTATTAATACTTACACTACCATTATATTGTAAGATGAAGAATAATAATATGGCTAAAACAATAACTTCAACATACATTATTATTCACCCCCCGTATTTTCATTATAATATTTCTCACCATTAATTAAGAAGTAAGAATTTATTACAATTACGGCATGTAAGATTAAAATAACATACCAGTTATCTAACATTTTAATATAGTTTTCTCGTCCTAGCAAAAACTGCGTAAGCATAACAAGTAAATATAAGGCTAAACCAAAGGTAATAAATTTTCGATGGAAGGCTGCCCTATCCATTTTATCACGGTAAACACCTTCAACTAACATATCGATATCAAGTAGCATATTTTCTAAAGACTCTCCAGAATCTTTAGCACCTTCTTTAGTAATTTGTAAGAATAATTGATGCATATTTTTAACCATATAATATGGATATTTTTGATTAAAATAGTCAATAGATTCTTCAATTGTACCATTAGCATAACTCATTTCAATCATTTTATTTACATCAGCTAAAACTGGATTTTCTAATACTCCAGAGTCTCTTACTCCTTCTAAGGCTTTAACAAAACTTTGCGTTGTATTAAATTCCATAATAACATTAGTTGTATAAACTTGAATTTGTTCAAATAAGAATTCTGAGTAAACTCTTTGGCATCTTAAAAAGGCCAAGTATGGAATAAATGCAATTGCTACAATAGCATAAAATATTGCCCAAATAATATTATAGAAATATAAATATCCAATTGCGACACCAGCAACACCAAATATTACTACTTGAACAACATATTCTTTTGCTGTAAATTCTTCACCTAGTTCAATAGACTTTTCCCTAACGGTTTTAAAAGTATATGGAGCATATTTGTCATATAATTTTCCAACTTCTTCCGTAAAAAATTTATAAACATTATCACCAGTATTTTTACGATAAGTTATAACAAATATGGCTATTAATAGTAATATTACTAATTCCATAATTTACTCTCCTTTCTTATTAGTTTTTATTTTCAATCTCGACTTTATCTTCCTTATTTCCATTATTAATATACCCTAATCTAAAGGTATCTTTTGGTAATATAACGCCTTGTAATTCTAAATATTCTAATAAATATTTAGATGGATTTTTCAAAGTTAATTTACCATCAACTGTTTTACGATAAATGATATTACTACATGGATTATTATCTTCATCAACATAAAATTCACAAACTTCCATAATTTCTCTTTGGAATCTACCTAAGGCTTTACTCATATAACCTTTAACACATACTCCAATTTGAACATATCTATGAATTGTTGATAAAAACTGGGTTACATCTTGATTTGATTCTAATAATGAATACATACGCATTGGAATACTTTCCGCTTTATCTGCATGAATTGTTGATAGAATGTTATGACCTGATGATATAGAGTTTCTAACAGCCATAACGGCTTCCGCAGAACGAACCTCAGAAAGTAAAATCCACTTAGGGTTTTGACGCATGCACGCAACAAGTACATCAGTATATGAAGCAATATTATTAGTTTTAATTGCAACGATATCTCTTGAAGGGAAAATACGATCTAAGTGAAGTTCTAAAGTATCTTCAATCGTAATTATTTTTTCATTTTCTTTAGTATGACTTGCTAAATATTTAACAAGTTCAGTTTTACCAGAACCAGTTTCACCAGCAACTAGAATATTACAATGGCCTTCAACACATTTCATTAAAAAGTCATGAATTTGGACATTACAATATTTTTCATCGATAAGTTTAGCCTTATTTAAACGAATTTTAGCTGGCGTTTTACGAATAACGCAACTTATTCCATTTGTAGCAATTGAATCATGAATAAAGTTTAAAAGAAGTTCAGCACTTTCAGCATCTAAAAAAGGATGGGCCATATTAAATGTTTTACCCATAACATTTGAACATTGAAAGGCAAGCTTTTCCATTAAAGCATTATTTATTTCTGGTCTTTCAACTTTATATACACCTTTATCTAAAGTTTTAAGATTGACATTACCACCATTTCCATACGAAATATCGGTGACATTATCATCATCTAAAAATTCTTTTAAGGGTCCAAAATCTAATTGTGAAAACAAATTATCGTTCATAATATTCCCCTTTTTTATTTATTATTTATGCACCTGTACATTCTAAATCTATTGCACTTGTTGATTTACTATAATAAGTATTTGATTTTGAATTAATTAAATCAATTATTTCTTGACTAGCTACTTGAGTAGCACTGTGATTTTCAGTATATTCTTTATTTCTTGGAACTGGGAAAATATTAAATACACCGGTATTTTGAGCATTATATAAAAGTAAGAACATATCATTAGGAACTGAGAAAATCATTTCCGCAGGATCTCCCGTTGATGCTGATGAGAATACCGAAATACCTCTTGAATCTCTGACATCACGAACCTTAATACTTTCAATTAGTTTAGCAACAATTGATAAACCTCTTTCATCAGTACCAGATACAAATAAATCAATATAATCATCTGGCATAATAGCGTTAGCATATGTTGAATGAAGAGTTACTGGCAAACTAAATAAAGTATAACATTTTTCGATGTCTTCTGTAATATAGTTTGGCCTTTGTTCTGCTGCCATTAATAGTGAACTGTAAAATAAACCACCTTCAGGTATTTTAGCATCATATGATACATATTTACCAATTACTTGACTAGTACTTGTTACAAGACCTGGTGTTTGATCAACCATACTTTTACTAACTTTAATTGTACCTACTTGTTCTCTTGTTATTAAAGTATTACCTACAATTTCAACCTTAGCAAAAGGTATTGTTTGTGGTTCAACTGCTTGTCTTACACGAAAGTTATAACCAATATATAAAACTATTACTCCTATTACGACTCCTAATATTGTTACGGTATTTTTATTTCCTAAAAATCTTTTAATTGATACTGTTAAATTTCCCATTTTATTCCTCCTATTATCAATAATTATTATATCATAAATTATTTTCAAATAGCAATATAAAAATGGACTTATATTACTTAGCACTGTAATATATATGTCCACTTTCTAGTTCTTTACCATATATTTTAAATAACTCACTTACTGTTACAATTTTATAGCCATTTTCATAATAATATGGCACTAATTCTTTAATTGATTCGTAAGTACTTTCATATAAATCATGAAATAAGACAATATCTCCTGCTCTAGTTTGTCTTTTAACTAAAGGCACTATCTTATCTTTATTACGACTTTCCCAATCTCTTGAATCAACGCTCCATTTAATAATTGGAACATCAATTAGTTCTTTGACAGATGTTTTACAATTTCCATATGGCGGTCTTAATAAAGGAAAATCTTTTCCAGTTATTTCTTTGAAAGTATCATTATTATTGTAAACTTTTTCTTTAACTTTAGCAGCACTTAATTTATTTAAATTAGAGTGATCAGTTGTATGATTACCTACTTCATGCCCTCTATTTAAAACTTCTTTAACTAATTCTTGTCGGTTTTTCATCATATAACCTACTTCAAAGAAGGTTGCTTTAGCTCCATATTTATCTAAAACATCCATAATTAAAGTTGTATATTTACTTGGCCCATCATCAAAGGTAAAAGCAATTACTTTATCAGTAACTTCTCCGCTATCATCAGGTTTTACAGTAGTCGTTGTAGTTGTAGTAGGAATTGTTGTTAAATTTCTGGTATAATCAGGATCTACTTCATATGATATTTTTAATATTTCTGTTATTTCATTATAATTAATAAGTACTTTAGTAAATACTACTACCCCATTTTCTTCACTTGTTATAATTGCTACTATGCCTTCTTCAGTTAAATGATAGTCAAATAAGGCATTTTGATAATCTGTTATATTTATATTATTATTAAGTAAGTAAATTGATATCTTTTCTTTTAGAATATTTTCATCACTTACAACTGATTTAATATTTGTAATTATTCCTTCTTTATCAAAGATTAAACTATCATAATCAGTTATTTTACCATCTTTACTTTTAACAAATAAAATAGAGGTAAATCCATCAATTACACTAACTTCATAATTAACTTCATCAAATAGATTTTTATTAATATTTTTAGCAAAACTAGCAATCGAATTATCAATGTTTTCATTATTAAAATAAGGATAATTTATTAATAAGTTACCATCTTTCTTAGTACGATTATAATAATTATTAGTAACATTTATTCTATTAATTAAACTTAGCAGTAAAATAAATAACCCAATTAATAAGCCTCCAATTAATAAACTTAAAAATTTTTCAATTCGACTACTACTTTTCATATTACACCTTGTATTTATTATACCGCATTTTTTAAAATATAAATAAAAAATTATTATATTTGACTTAGATTTACTTAATTTATTTCACTTTTTTACTAAAAAATTATTGAACTTAAATTTTAAATATGTTATATTTAAGTAGCCGATGGATCTTTAGCTCAGTTGGTTAGAGCATCCGGCTCATAACCGGGCGGTCGTAGGTTCGAGTCCTACAAG
>CACZQI010000068.1 GCA_902783345.1 uncultured Erysipelotrichaceae bacterium | reverse complement strand
TTATGTCTCGTTAGCTCAGCAGGTAGAGCATTTGACTTTTAATCAAAGGGTCTGGGATTCGAATTCCCAACGAGACACCATTTCGAATATAAAAGAGAACTTAATCGTTCTCTTTTTCAATTGTTTGTAGACTTTCTTCAATCCATTCATCCAAGTGATTATGTAAAGGTAAAAATCCACTTATACTCTCTTTTACTTTGCGATTTTCATCAGCATTATTCGTATAATTCATATTTTTAATTGATAAATTAAGTTGTTTGCTTTCTTCATTAATGCCAATAATATTTGCATAAATAGTTTCGCCAATATAAGCATAATCACTAATATTTTTTATAAAATTATTATCTATTTCCGATATATGAATAAGTCCAGTATATTCTTCATCGGCTTTAACAAAAATACCATATTGTTCAATACCAGTTACTTTTACTTCAATAATATCTCCTACTTTAAATGAATTCATAATTCACCTTCCCTATATCCATTATAGCATTACTATACAAAGTGTGCTATAATTTCTTTAGGTGAAATTTATGGAAAAAACTACTGAAGAAAAAATAATTGAAATAATTGAAGCAATGAAACCTTATTTAAACGCTGATGGTGGTAATATTGATTTTATAAAATATGATAATGGAACTTGTTTTGTAAGATTATCAGGTGCCTGTGCTCATTGTGGTTATCAAGATACTACCCTTCAAGACTCAATTTTAAAATCTTTGCAAGAAGAAATACCTGAAATTAAAGAAATTATAAATGTTGAAATTTAAAAAACCATAATTTAATTTTAATATCATTATTCATTTTCAATCTTGAATATACTTTGGAAAGTAAAGCCTCATAATCTTTACTTTTTTTAATGCATTCAATTATATCATCATTTAATTCTTTACTTTCAATATATTCATCATAAAGATAAAAAAAGTAAGAAGGATATAATAATCTTAAAAAGAAATAATTAGCCATTGCTTCACTAAACTTAAGGTTATCAATTAGATTTAAAAGTTCATATTCAGTTAAAACATCATTAAAGTAAGACATTTTAAAATACTCAGCTAAGTCTCTAATTTCAATATCAACTATCATATTTAATGGATTATAGTAATTAAACGGATTAAAAGGACTATTTATTTTTTTATGAGAAACAGTATATATTAAATCATTATTAGAATATATTTCTTTTAAAACGTTATTATAATAAATGCCTATTTCAGTAAGACCTATATAATATTGAAGAGCATATTTTATATTGGGTTCTTTAATTACTTCTTCAACTTGACTTTCATAATAATCAATTCTTTTACTCCAAATATCAGCCCAATTAGATGTACCTTCTACTCTAGTTTTTTCAAAAGATATTAATGAAGGCTTTTCATTATTACACCTAACTTTTAGTAAACAATAATTCTTTTCATCATAGGTTATAAAAGGTTTTTGATCTTTAGTTAAAACTAATAAGTGATATTTAATATCAGTTTTATTTAATATATCAATAATATGTTCTACTTCTTCAATACTACTTATTAATTCAGCAAAAAGATATACACTATCTTCACTTTCAATTATATAATAATCTTCTTTTTTACTTATTTTATTAACGAAAACTCCATAATAATAATTTAATACACTTTCCATATTACTATATATGAAAAAAACTAGGTTTTATAACCTAGTTACATATGTAAAGTTTGATTGTTAGTTACTTCAGGAGTTACATTTTGATTAACAATTTCATTATTATTCATACCATAAGCGGCTAATTTTTTACCAAATTCGGTAACCATATTATTTAAGTTAGCTGCGGCATTTACGATTTGTTCATATTCTCCTTTTAATACATCTATTTCATTAGTAGTATTAACTACTGGCGCACTATTTACAACTTCGTTATTTACAGGCGCAGGTTCATTAAAAATATTTTCTACAACTGGTGATGCATCCATTTCTGGAGTAGCTACAGAGTTCGCATTATCAAATACATTAGTTGTATCAAAAACATTTTCATTTCCACCTATAATTTCTGCATTAGTTGGTTCAGGGCTTGTACTTTGATCAAAAATATTTTGGTTTTCATTTTGCACTTCTTCTACAGGTGCTTCTGGTGCAGCATTTGCAGGCGCTTCTTGAACTACTGCTTCAGTAGGCGCAACTACAGGTTCTGGCTCTTGAACTGGTTCTACTGCAGGCGCAGGTTCAACACTTGGCGCTGGAGCTGATTCCATAACTGGTGCATCAAAAATATTTGGTTCAGGTGTTGGTTCTGGTTCTGGAGTTGGAGCAGCAACTACTGGTTCTTCCTTAACTTCTGGAACCATACTTGTATATTTATTTTTTATTCCATTAATTTGTTCTGTTGTTAAAGCAATTTGCTTCGGACTATCTTGTATATTCATTATTAATTAAGCCTCCCACTTCAAATAGTTAATATTAGGATTTTCATTTCCTGTTAACATTGATTTCATAATTGATTTTAATGTTGACCATTCTTCATCAGTCATTTGACCAGTTAAAGTATTAGTATCATTTGATATTTCAGATACATACATTTTAACTAAACCATTTTCAATTGTTTCATTTTGAGTATAGAAAATGTATTTTTTACCAGTAGAAACTAATTCAAAATAACTAATTAATTCTGCTTTAACTATTTCTCCATTTACTTTTTTTAATTCAATACTAGTACCCATAAAAATTCCTCACTATTCTATATAAATATTAACATACTTTGCATTTAATATCAATTGATTTTTTTAATTACAAAATGCTTGCAATTTTTAGCACAATTATTTTCTAAATAATTATCTAGTATTTTAATATCATTAATAGGCTTACATTTTTTACTGCCTGTTTCATAAAAACCTTTTAATCTTAATTTCCCATAAGCCCAATCCCCTACAACATAATCATAATTATCAAAGTAATCAGTTAATTTATTAGTTACTTCTTCAATGTCAAATCCATCTCTAAAGTCTTTAACTAATTCATATTCTTTCTCATTTATTTCATATTTTTTCATTTATAACCTCCCTATAACAACAGTAATAATTATTCCTAACATTATCTCAGTACACATAATACTAAATAATACTAAAGCATCAACATAACCATTACCACTTGATAATACTAATTGCCAAGCACTCTTTTTATTTTCAGTAACGCCCTTTTCATCTCTTATTTTGATATCATTATTAAGTTCTAAAACTTTTTCTTTAGGTAAAGACTTTACCTCATCCATAAATAAACCATATTTTTCATAACTTTCTTTGCTTAAATATAAAGGTTTTTCTTTAACGGGTTCTTTTTTACTTTCTTCGACAGCTTTAGGCCAAATATTTAGTACTTCTTCTTTATTTAAGGCTAACATATTTACAATTTGATCTATTTTATGTTCTTTTAAAGCAAAAAAATCTTCATAATATTTCATTTCATCAGAATTAATAACTACACTTTTATTTTTTAAAATAACTAAATTACTTAAAATAATAAAAATATCTTTAACTATGTTATTTTTCTCTCTTGAACTACTATTTAACCAATCATTATATTCATTTAATAAGTTAAATAATTTATCGATATCTTGAGATTTACCACCATAAACCATTAAATTATTTTTTAAACTATCTGCATCTTTTAATTTATATGGATTCATAATATTTATTTCACCATAAAGCATAATTAAAAACTCAATTATTCTTAATTCAAAGATATGAGATAAAACAATCTTTTGATTTTTACTTTTAGAAATATAGGCATTTATTCCATTATTTATTGCATCATTAACAAAAATATTCATAAAACACCTACTTTCTTACTATCTATTATCATATCATAATCCTAAAAATAATTCTATAACTAAGCAGTAATTAATTCACTTTTATTTTCTAAAAGTCCATTATAAAAACTAGGTATTTCTCCTTGGATTACTTTTGATGAAATTAAAACTTCATAAGTATTTACAGTATCAGCCTCTTTTTCATAAGGGACTACTATGGCGCTAGTTATGGTAAATGTTACATATAATTCAACTAATAATGAATTTATGCCATAAGTTTTTATTTTGGTTTTAACACTACCATCAATAAGTCTTACCATTGATAGACCTACTTTAATTTTAGGCCCTAGATTAGCAATTAAAGGATTGTCAGTATAGTTATAAAATGGCATTTCAATAATTACTCTATTATTATTTATGAGATATTCATAATTATAATATGCACTTATACTACTACCAATATTTTCAATTATATTTTTCTTAATATCAATTAATATTTCATAAGCATTTTCTAAATTATAATCTACATTAACTATCTTTTTATCTTGATAATTTATGATAATTAAATCATTAATATTATACTTTTTAAATAAATCTATTCGAATATAATTATTAACAGTATTAGTAGTTATGGTATTAACTATATTTCTACTAATATAATAAATGTTATCAGAAACTTTACGACCAATAATAGTAAGCATACATGAAGTAGTAAAAAAGATAATTATTAATATTATGATAATAATATTTTTTAATTTATAATGATTTTTTATCTTAAACCTTTTCATATTAAATTATATGTAAAAATATAATGAATAATCTATTTAATAAAATTAATCAAATAGAAAGTATTTTATTGATATAATTATTTTCTTTTGATATAATGAATTTATGAAATAATTCAGTTGCTGGGTGTCTGCCTTCGTTTACTTCCCTTAAGTAAAAGGAGGTTTGGTTCTGTGAATAAAAGAGTTTATATATTAAAACTTTTTAAATACATAATCGAAATAATTATTACGTTAACTATATTAGTTCTTGTAATAAAAATAGACATCTAGCCTTATAGCATAAGTTATAAGACTAAATGTCGCCTGTCATATAGGTAGACATTCAGCATAGCAAAACTGAAATGTTTCCTTTTTATTTTATGCAAATTTTCTTTGCATATTCATTATATCAAAAGTATTATTATAAATCAAGTATAAAGTAAAAAGAGCTTTTGAAAGCCCTATTCACTTATTAATGTACTTAAATATACAATATTTAAATCTAGTTTTTTAATTTCACTTAATATTAGTTTTAAAGTTTCTAAAGAAGTATTTTTATTAATTAAAATAATATCTCCACTATTTATTTTTTCAAGAATATATTGTTTATTATTGCTATCTATTGAAGGCCTAACTAAATAGTATTTCTTCTTTTGACAGGAGTTTGGGTTGGAATAGTTTACAAAACAAATATTTTTATTTAAAGAATTTTTATTTAATATAGCATCTAAATCAGAAAATTTTTTCTCATCACTTTCTGCATTAATATATTCTCTATCTAATGATAAATTAGAATTTAATTTAGCTAAATAATTATATTTAATATTATTCTCATTTAAATAATCTTCTAAAAGCGGATTTTTTTCTAAAATTAAAGATATTTCTCTTTTAGAATCATTACCACGAATAATTATTTTATCTTTATTATCTTTTAAACTAATAGATGGATCTACCATATTGTACACTAAATAAGTTTCATTAAATGATCCAAATTCTTCCATTTTTAATAGTGATTTATGTCTATTAATTTCTTTACCCTTTAAACCCGGGATAATAGTGTTATCTTTAATAATGGCATTTACGGCTTTAACGTTATAATCACTTTCGACACTTTCAATAACTTTCATAAGTGGACTTTGATTATCAATATAGATCATAATTTTATCAGTTAAATAAAAACTAAAGACTAAAAAAACGGCAAAAGATAAATACTTTAATTTTTTCACAATATCACCATTAAACTATATGATTTTAATATAGAATTATGCTGTAATTTCTTGGTTTTCATTATTATTTCCTTTCGTTGCTAAAAATAATAACTTATCAACTATTACTTCAACACTATTTCTTTTTTCTTCATTAGCATCAAGATAATTTGAAGTTCTAATTTGACCACGAACAGCAACTAAATCACCTTTATGACAATAATCACATGCTCTTTTCGCTATGGCATCCCACAAAGTACATTTAATAAAATCTGCTTCATAAATACCTTCAGGATTTTTAAATGTTCTTTGTACTGCTAAAGTTATATGACATACTTTTTTACCAGTATCAGTCTCAACTATTTCGGGATTAGCAGTTAAGCGACCAATTAATTGTGTTAAGTTATACATACAAAACCTCCTTTCTTTTTCACCATATCAAATTAATGCTTCAAAGGGAAATTTGCAATTTTTAATATTTGTATCAAATTTCATACAAATTTTTAAAATTGATATCATTTTTCGTGCAAATTTAAAAAATCTGTATGAAAAAACATACAGATTTTAAAAATCATATAGAAATGCAAATTTTACACATATTTGACACTTTTTTAAGTATTTTTTAATAATCTATTAAGTTCAACAGCATATTCTAAAGGAAGTTCTTTCTTAAAATCAGAAATAAATCCTAAAATAATTAGTTCTTTAGCAGACTCTTCAGTTAAACCTTTACTCATTAAATAAAATAGTTTTTCAGCACTAACCTTTGAAATAGTTGCTTCATGTTCTAGAGTGCTTTCACTATTTAAAACAATATTTTTCGGAATCGTATCACTTCTAGATATATCATCCATTAAAATAGTATCACATTTAATAATTGCTTCACTACCTATTGCAGATGAACTTATTTTAACAGTACCACGATAATTAGCTGTGCCACCATTTTCGGCAATAGATTTAGATAAAATATTACTTTTAGTATTTTTACCCAAATGAATCATTTTAGCACCAGCATCTAAATACTGACTATTTTTAGCATACGCAATTGATACCGAATTGCCATGAGCATTATCACCTTTTAAAATGCATGATGGATATTTCATAGTTGTTCCACTACCTAAATTACCATCAACCCACTGCATATAACCATTATCTTCTACAATAGCTCTTTTAGTTACTAAATTATAAACATCCGTGCTCCAATTTTGAATAGTACTATATTTACAACTAGCACCCTTTTTTACAAATATTTCAACTACTCCAGCATGAAGAGAATTTTCTGATGTTGATGTAGCCGTACATCCTTCAATATAACTAAGTTCAGCTTCTTCATCTACAATAATAATTGTTCGTTCAAACTGTCCCATAGTAGTAGAATTAATTCTAAAATAACTTTGAAGTGGTCTATCTAACTTAACACCTTTAGGAATATAGATAAATGAACCACCACTCCATATACAACCATTTAAAGCTGTATATTTATTTTCATCATATTTTACTAACGAATTAAAATATTCTTTAAATAGTTCGGGATATTTTTGTAAAGCTTCATCACTAGATAAAAATATTACGCCATTATCATTTTTCATATTATGATAAAATACTTCACTTTCAAGTTGATTAGATACACCACATAAATAACTTTTTTCAGCATGAATAACACCTAAATCATTAAAAGTTTTTTTAATATCAGGATCAACTTCATCCCAATTATCAGTTAAATTCCCAATTTTTTTATAATAATTAATTTTATCAAAATCAATATCTATTTTAGGCCCAAAATCAGGATTATCTAGTTCTAAAAACTTTTCATATGACTTTAAACGAAATTCTAGCATCCAATCTGGTTCATTTTTTAATCTAGATATTTTAGTTATATAATCCTTGGTTAGTTTCATAAACATCACTTAAGTTATTATATCACGCCAAAAGAAAAAAGAGAAAAATTTCTCTTTAATTAACAAACTTTTTTAAAGCCATTATTATAAACATCAAGTAAAACTGGTTTCATTTCCACTTCTTCGTTAGTGCATCTCCACTCAGCATAGTGTAAATCCTCTATTAAATTAAATAGATATTTTTTAACTCCATTTAGAAGGTCTTCCTTTTTAAGATTTAATTCAATTAAATTTATGATTAAGGCTAAATTATCTTCATTTATAACAAAACCATATTCATTAGAATTAATCCAATCCATTTCAGCATACATTTCATTTGATACAAAACTATTTACATGTTGTACTTTAGTAGCATCATTAGAATACTCATCTATCTTTTTATTATTAACAAAGATTGGATAGATTACTTCCTTTTTAATTAGTTCAGTTACTTCATCAAAAGTATATAATTTATTTTCTAAAACAAATTCTTCTTTGCAAGCACAAGTTAAAATAACTTGATACTTTTGCATTTGTAAGTTAAATTCACGACCGTGAAGTTCAGAACTAATATATTCATCTTCCATATTAGTTGGTATATTAGTAATATTTGTATAACTACTATTATGTTTTAAATTAACTAACTTAACAAAATCTTCTTTCTCTAAACTAACATAATAAAAGTGATCAATTAATTCATATTTTTCTTTATTAGTTAAATTATCATAATCATAAATAATTTTATCAATATAATCTAATTCTTCCTTTATTATTTTAGAACCATTTCCGCCAAATTTTACATCATTTCTTTTTATATATGTTTTCATTTTTCATTTCTCCTTATTTAAATATAATTTTTTATTTATTATTTATTCCATCTACCTGGAAATTTAATAACATTGTTATTTAGTTTTACTACTTTACTATCTTCTTTAATTTTATCTAATTTAAATATCATTTTATCAATTACTTCATCACTTAAATATGATAGCTCAATAGCCTCTATAAAATCATCTATTAATATATATTCTCTTTCATTTTCAATAGCATTACTAAAAGCACATTTTATTAAGAAAATAATATCTAAAATATCAACTCGATAATAAGCAAGTGAAGCAAATACTTTAATTAATTTTTCTTCATCAATAATACTTAAATTATTAGATATATCTAAATCTCTTTCTAACTGATGGAAAGTCATACTTACAGTATAAAGAATATCATCTTTAGTAAAAAATCCTGGATGTTTAAGTGATTTATTACTTTCAAGTTCATCCCATTTCATTCTGGCATAAACATTCACTTTTTCATAATCTTCAGTCGTTAAAATAACATCATACACATTATCATAATATTCATAAGTCTTAACAAAATAATCGGCTAAATTTATAAGACGCTCTTTAAGTGAGTCATATTTGAGTTTAGTTTCTTCTAAAGGATAGGCTTCATTAGCATTAAATACAAATATGTTTTGTAGTTCACCTATATCTTCATTAGTAAGCGCATCTACTAAATCTTCCCCACTTATTTGTAACATCGTTTTATAAATATTATAAACTTTATTTAAAGCCTTTAAATTGTGTTTAGAAACATTTTCATAATTATTTTTACTGGTAATAAAAGTTTTTTGCTCACTAGATAAAACTTCACAAAAAATTACAAAAGCAAAAAATTGATAAATATCTGGTTCTTTAGCATAAACTTTTTTATCATCAGCTATTATTTCAATTTCACTATCTTTTCTTACTCTAAAAGAAAATGTTTGATAGCCAGTTGTTAATTCAAAACCACCATCATAGTATAAATAATCTAAAGTTTTTTCAATTAAATTAAACATCTAATCACCTACTTATAAACTTTTGTTAATGGATGCACGATATCATTGTTATATTTAAATGATACTCTATCCATCATTTGCCCTTTGGCTTTTAATATTTCTTCTTCTTTAATTCTTTTGCCTACTTTATCAATATTAGGATTACTACATAAATACTCTTTATCTATATAATAATCAAACATCTTTTTACCATATAAAATGTATTTAGAATTAAACTCTCTTGTTTTTATGGCTTTTGGAAAAGACTTTTTACTTCTTGTAATATTCCAAGTATTATCAATAAAGTAATATTCCCCTTTATACTTAACAATATTTAAAGCATGATCTTCATTGAATATTGTTCGAGCATTAATTTTAAAGACAGGATTATTTAATAAAACAGTAGTTGCATTAGCAATACCTGTACATAAACCATAATGTTTAAATAAAACTGTTTCAATTAAACCAACTTCATCTTCTAAACCTTCTACTTTATCATCTAATATTGCGGTAAAATCTCCATATTCATCAACATTATCAGATATATATTCCGTATTTTTTTGTAAATAATTCGAAACTAAAATAATAATTTGTAATGGAGTAAATTTTCCTAATGAGTTTAATTCATTAATTAAATCTCTTATTTTCTTTAAAGTATCAATATCTACTTTAGTATTACCATTGTAATTTAAAGCATTATTATGATAAGTAACTAAGTTAACATTCATAAAGTCTTCAAAGTTAACATCCCACATAATATATGATAATGGAATGGTAAATGAACACTTATCAATTTCTTCTTTAATTATACTTTTACGCGTTCTATTTTCATAATCATCTAAAACATTTAAAACTATATCCATTTTGTCTTTTAAGTGATTATTAATAAACTTTACGGTTTTATAACTATCCACATTAATAGTGTTTAAATCATTAGCCATCATATTTTCAACTACCCATATAAAGTAGTCAAAGTTATCTTTAACCGTATTATAATCAGCATATAAAGTAATGATATCATCAATTACATTATCATTAGTATCAATGATATCTTGAAGGTTAGTTGCTTCACAAAAAGTAAAATTTACGGCTTCCCAATTATTTTCCATAAGAAAATCCCCTTTTATAAGAGGATATATTAGCATATTTTTAATAAAAATGCAAAACTATTTAGCTTCAACTATAAGTTTTATAGCTGTTTTTTGCACTCCATCAATTAAAATGTCCGAAAATGCAGGAGTTATTGTTAAATTATTACCACTTGGTGCAACAAATCCCCTAGCAATTGCAACTGCTTTAACGGCTTGATTTAAACTACCTGCTCCAATTGTTTGGATTTCTAATTTTCCTTCTGTTCGAAAAATATTTGCGATAGCACCTGCTACCTTACTTGGATTACTTTTTGATGATACTTTTAATATTTCCATTTTCGCCTCCACTTAATTATATTAAATGGATTATGGATTTATGCTATTTAACCCATCTAGCAGTAACACCACAAGGAAGAATTAAACCATTATTTGCTTTAATCCCTAGTTCAGTAGATTTTATGCTTCCTTCATACTTTATTGTTTTCTTTAAAATGTTTTCTATAACCGTCATTGATAAACCTGTTGTGTATGAATTGATAATAAATAATAATGGTTCATCAGAAAGCAGGCTTGCGGCATCTAAAACTAAGTCATACAAATCTTTTTCAACTTGCCAAACCTCATTTTTAGCACCCCTACCAAATGAAGGTGGATCCATAATAATGATGTCATATTTATTGCCTCTTCTTATCTCTCTTTTAACAAATTTACGAACATCATCAACTAAAAATCTAATTGGTTTATCTTCTAAATGATTGCTTTTAACATTTTCTTTAGCCCAATCGATCATTCCTTTTGATGAATCAACATGAACTACTGATGCACCCTCTTTTAAGGCTGCCACACTTGCGGCTCCCGTATAAGCAAATAGATTTAAAACTTTAACCTTTTTATTCGCGTTTTTAATCTTTTCTCTAATTAAATCCCAATTATAGGCTTGTTCAGGAAATAAACCGGTATGTTTAAAGCCCATTAATTTTAAATTGAAAACTAAATCTTTATATTGTACTTGCCAACTTGATGGAATTTTATTATAAATCTTCCACTCACCACCACCAGTATTACTTCTTATATACTCAGCATCTACTTTTATATCAATACTATCTGGCCATATTATTTCTGGATCAGGTCTTTTTAATAAAATATTACCCCATCTTTCATATTTATAACCACTATCCATACCTAATATTTCATAATCATTAAAATCTTTAATAGTTTCCATAAATCTTCCCTCATATTCATTTTAATTTAAAATATAAAAAAGTGCAATAAGCACTATTAAATCATATTATTATTCATCTCATCTTTTAAAGTTTCATTAATAACTAAATAGTTTGTTGTTAAAAGCATGCCTGCAATTGAAATGCTATTTTTTATTTCTTCAATTAAAACTAAGACAGGGTCAATAATTTTTGTATCATTTATATCTTCATAATTTTTAGTTTCAATATTTAATATCTTCTGATAATTATATTTTATAATATCATTCTTACGATTTATGATATCTTCTCCAGCATTTTCTAAAATTTTTTCAAATGGTCTTTGCAAAGATTTTTTCATAATACTATTAGATATATTATTACTTATCTTTAAAAAACTAATACCTTCACCAATAACTACCCCTTCACTAGCAATATTTAATGCACTTATTGCATCAAGTGCTCTCATAACTTTATCTTTACTCTCAGTATTAGTACTTGCCCCTATATAAATAGTAGCAATTCCTTTATCAAGTTTACTTATACGCTCTTTTAAAAAATCTTTTTCATATGTTTCATAAGTATTATTTAATTCTTTTTTTAATTTATTTAAATAGTTTTTAATATCTTTAGAATTATTTACTATAGTAATATTATTAGGATTAATAGTTATATTACTAATCTTTTTTAAATTTAATATTATATTATTTTCAAAATTTAAATTAACAGGTTTAGTATTACATAAAGCACATAAATCCTCGATAATTTTCATTTTTCTAATTCCATAATCTGGCAACTTAAAAAGATAAATATTCTTATTTGCTTGAATATTATAAACAATTACATTTTGCATTATTGATTCATCAAAATCACTTGCTAAAATTACAATACTTTTATTATGTTCTAAACCTTCATTTATAACATCACTTATTTCTTCAAGATTATTTAGATAACCATTTAAAATAATAATATAAGCATCATTTAAATTAATTTCCTTATGCTCTTTAAAATAAACTAAAGGAATATTTTCAATATCTAAACTATATCCTTTTTTAATTTCATAATAAGTCTTATCATTTAAACTTTGTTTTATTTTAATGCTATTACTACTTTTCATTTTTAAAAATACTTCTGTTATAAATTTACCAAGCATAATATCACCACAAGAGATGCCTGCTACATTTATTAGATCCTCTTTTGAAGGTTTTCTTTTCATTTTTAATAGTTCTTTAATAATTATATTAGCACTATCATCTAATTCTTTTTTGATTTTTATGCCACTTTTACCTTTTTCTATTTCTTTAAAACCTTCTTTTAATACTCCATTTAATAAAACTAAAGTAGTTGTTGTACCATCGCCTACTACTTCATTAGTTTTTAAGGAAGATTCTTTAATTATTTCTAAAATTGTATTAATTTTAGGATTACTATCATTAATTGATTCAGCAATAGTTACTCCATCATTTGTAATAAAAGGCGCTAAATCATCTTTATTAATAATTACATTATTTCCAGATGGTCCTAAAGTAGAGCCTACAGCATTACATATTAAATCTGCTGCAAGCAAAATAGTATCCTTTAATTCTTGGCCATATATAACTTCTTTCACACTTTATCCTCCATTTCTAAAATATAATTCCAATATTTTTTCGGCATAAAATTTCTTTGCACTTTTAAGTTCTCTCTTTCTTTAATTGCAATAGTTTCAAAAAAAGTTTTCCATAAATCTTCATATTCTTTTTCTTCTACATTTAGTTCTAAATTTAAACTTATTATTTCTTTATCAGTTAAATAATATACATCTTTTTTATCATATAAAGCATATATTTTTCTTTTAACATCTTTAATTAAAAAGTATTCATTTTTTAGCCTTTTTTTAAAATGATTAGCAAGTATTTCAATAATATTATTAGTTGGATTAACCTCGGCATAATAAATATTATTTTTAAGTAGTTTAAATCTAGTAAAACCTTTTAATTTATGGGCTTCTCCCCCTACATATTTTGCGATACTAATGGCCATATTGACACATTTTAAATATTGATGCAAATAAACTTTATTTTGATATTTTAATGCATTTTTTAAAAAATAATATATTACTAATTCTTTATTTTCATTTTCCGATAAATAAACATAATAAATCGTATGAATAATATCCAAAGAAAATTGTTTTAAAAATAAATCTTTTGTTTCTTTTAAATCTAAATCCACCACATTATCTAATAAATTAGGCGTATATGTATACTTATTTTTAATATCTTGAGGATTGTTTTTCATAGTTAATAGTTTACTTATTAAACTTATTAATGAATTAAAAGAGCCATCATATAAATAAATATTATTCATTAAATAAGGCTAACTGAGTACTAACATTCGAAATTGTTTCTTTGTTATCAAGTACTAGATTACTTTCAATAAATTTTTTTGATAAATTATCACTATTAATATAGTATTTACCATTACAAGTTATAAAATACATGGCTCTTTTAATTGAAATATTCATTTTCTTTAAATCTTTAAATTCAATTTTAAATACTTTTCTAGCATTTATAATCTTTTTGGCTGACTTAGGACCAATACCTGGTACTTTAAGTAGATCATAATAACTAGCTGTATTTATCTCTTTAGGATACTCTTCCATATGACGAAGAGCCCAATCGGCTTTAGGGTCTAAAAGAGCATTAAAATTGGGGTTATTTTTATCAAGTAAATCATCAACTTTATAATTATAGTATCTAAGTAGCCAATCTGCTTGATATAATCTATTTTCACGTGTTAAAGGTGGCATTTTAATACTTGGAAGCATTTTGTCAGAATTAACAGGAATATATGCAGAATAAAAAACTCTTTTTAAATCATACTTATTATATAGATTTTCACTTTTACCTAAAATATCTAAATCTGTTTCACTACTTGCTCCTATTATCATTTGTGTACTTTGACCTGCAGGAGCAAAGTTTCTACTTCTATTTTCTTTTACTGTTGTCATTATTTTATCAATTTTATTAATATTTTTATCTGGGGCTAAAAGTTTTAAAGAATTATCAGAAGGGAGCTCAATATTAGCGCTTACTCTATCTACTAATTTACCTAATTTTTTAAGTAAATAATCACTTGCTCCTGGTATTGCTTTAGCATGAATATAGCCATTAAAATGATATTTATTACGAAGTAAATAAACTGTTTCTATTATTTTTTCCATTGTATAATCAGGGCTTTTTATAATTCCAGAAGATAAGAATAATCCTTCTATATAATTTCTTTTATAAAAATTCATTGTAATTTGACATATTTCCTCAGGCGTAAATATTGCTCTTTTAACATTATTGCTTCTCCTGTTTACACAATATTTACAATCAAATATACAACTATTAGTCATTAATATTTTTAAAAGGGAAATACATCTTCCATCACTAGCAAAAGAATGGCATATTCCTGAGTATGCTGCATTACCTGTACCATTAGTATTTTGTCTTTTACTACCCGAAGAAGAACATGAAGCATCATATTTGGCACTATCAGATAAAATAATAAGTTTCTCTTTTAATTCCATAAATATCCACCATTAATAGTGTACCACAATATTTTAAAAATATCAAACATTTGTTTTGGTAATAATTGGCAATATTTTATAAAAAAAGACTACTAAGTTCTTCACTTAGTAGCCAAGTTATGCTAACTTAAGAATTTTAATAATGGACAAAAAAT
>CACZQI010000067.1 GCA_902783345.1 uncultured Erysipelotrichaceae bacterium | reverse complement strand
CTACTTCACCATTAATTAATATATCCATTTTAACTAAATTATTTACTTTATAATCTGATAATTCATAATCAAAAGAAGCATAACCTTTTGTTGAGCTTTTAAGTTTATCAAAAAAATCATATACAATTTCTGCAAGTGGCAATTCATAAATAATATTTACTCTTGATGCATCAATATATTCAGTAGTTTTATAAATACCACGCTTTTCTTGGCATAATTCCATAATTGGCCCAATATATTCACTTGGAACTAAAATACTTGCTCTAACAAAAGGCTCACTAATACTTTCAATTTTAACTTTATCTGGCATTTCACATGGATTATCAATTTCTACTTCTTCACCATTTGTCATTTTTACTTTATAAATAACAGATGGAGATGTTGCAATGATATCAATGTTGAATTCTCTTTTAATACGCTCTTCAATAATATCCATATGTAAAAGACCTAAAAAACCACATCTAAAACCAAAGCCTAAGGCTTCTGATGTTTCTGGTTCAAAAACAAGTGAGGCATCATTAAGTTTTAACTTTTCTAAAGCTTCTTTTAAGGCTTCATATTTATTTGGCTCAATTGGATATATCCCACTATAAACCATAGGTTTCATAGCCTTATAACCAGCAAGTGGAGTATCTGCTTTATTTTCTTTAGTAGTAATTGTATCACCAACTCTAACTGTATCAATTGTTTTAATGCTACCACTAACCCAACCTACTGAACCAGCCGATAATTTATCCACTAATTTCTCTTTAGGAGTATTAACTCCAAGTTCAACAACTTCATATTCTGAGCCATTACTCATCATAATAATTGTATCACCTTTTTTAATTTCACCACTTTTAAGACAAATAGACGCAATAACACCTCTATATGAATCAAAATATGAATCAAATATTAAACCTCTTGTTTTATTATCACTACATTCTTTAGGCGGATTTATTCTTTCAATTATTGCATCTAATAAATTTTCGACCCCTTCACCAGTTTTACCGGATACTAAAAGAATTTCATCTTCTCTAAAGCCTAAAACATCCATTATTTCATTTTTAACTTTTGGTATATCGGCATTTGGTAAATCTATTTTATTAATAACTGGAATAATATTTAAATCATTATTTAACGCTAAATATAAATTAGCAAGTGTTTGGGCTTCAATACCTTGGGTAGCATCCACTACTAAAAGAGCACCATCACAAGCCGCTAAACTTCTTGATACTTCATAACTAAAATCGACATGACCTGGGGTATCAATTAAATGAAGTGTATATCCTTTATATGAAAGCTCAACAGCATTTAATTTTATTGTAATACCTCTTTCTCTTTCTAAATCCATACTATCAAGAAATTGGTCTTTCATTTCTCTTTTATCAAGTGCCCCAGTTAACTCAAGTATTCTATCTGCTAAAGTACTTTTACCATGATCAATATGGGCGATAATACAAAAATTTCTAATATGATCCATAAAATCACTTCCACAAACATAATTCTAACATAATTTAAGCCAAGAAAAAAGCATAATCACTTACACTTTTTACTCAAAATAATCTAATTTAACAGCCTTTTTAACAATTTTTAAAGTATCTTCAGCTTCCTTCTTAGCAGCAAAGGTGCCTTCTTTTAAAACATTTTTAACAATTTCTGAATGCTCATTAATATAAGCTTTTCTTTCTCTAAAGTCAGCTAAAAATTCATTCATTTTGTTAATAAGTTCTTTTTTACATGCTACGCAGCCACGAGAACCATTTTTACATTCTTTATAGACTTCATCTAAATTATCATTACCAATTAATTTATGATAATAATAAACCATACATTTATCTGGATTTGCTGGATCATCTTTATGAATTTTATCTGGGTCAGTTATCGCACTCATAATTTTATCTTTAATAGTGTTTTCATCATCAGCTAAAAAAATCGCATTACCTAAACTTTTACCCATTTTTTCATTGCCATCCAAACCTTTAATTCGAGGAGTTTTAGATAAAAGTGGTTCAGGTTCTTTAAAAGTTTCTCCATAAATCGAATTAAATTTACGCGCAATTTCACGACACTGCTCAATTAAAGGAAGTTGATCTTCTCCAACTGGTATTAATTCACCTTTTAAAGCTAAAATATCAGCAGCTTGAGATACAGGATATCCTACAAATCCATATGTTACAGTTTCGGCATTTTCTCCAAATAAGACCTTTTTCTCTTTCATTTCAGTTTTAACAGTTGGGTTACGATAAAGACGGGCCATTGTAACTAAATTAGAAAAATAAACTGTTAGTTCAGCAATTTCAGGTATACTAGATTGAAGAAAAATATGTACCTTTTTAGGATCTATACCTAAAGCTAGTAAATCACTTACTAATTCATAGATATTTTTTTGAATCTTTTCAGGATTATTAAAGTTATCAGTAAGTGCTTGAACATCCGCTATTTCTAAATAAAAATTATATTCATCTTGCAACTTTAGCCAATTTTGAACGGCTCCATATAAATGACCAATATGTAAATTACCAGTTGGTCTTATACCAGTTAATATCGTTTTCATAAATACCTCCTAGATATTTTTATTTTAGCATAAAATATAAAAAAAAAGAACCATTATTGGTTCATTAATTTTTCCTTTACAAGTTTAGAAACTAATCCCATATCAACTTGTGATGCATATTTAGATGAAATAGTTTTAATTACTAAACCCATACCTTTCATTCCATCAGGTTTAAGTTCATTTATTGTATCATCAACTATTTTATTAATAGCATCCTCACTTAATTCTTCAGGTAAATATTCATTTAAAATATCTATTTCTTTTTGAAGGCTTTCGGCTAAATCTAAACGATTATATCCTTCGTATTCAGTTTTAGAATCTTTTCTTGTTTTAACTTGTTTTTTAATTACCATAAGGACTTCTTCATCAGTTAAAGGTTCTTTTTTATTAATCTCTTCATTTTTTAAAGCACTTTTAAGCATTCTTAATACTGATAAACGAAAAGTATCCTTTTCTTTCATGGCTTTAGTTAAATCACTTGTTACTTTTTCAAACATATTTTCACCTAGTCTCTATTACGGTTCTTTTTACGAGAATTTTTAATATTTTCTTTAAGTTCATTTCTTCTACGAACTCCTGGTTTCTCATAACATTTATGTTTCTTTATTTCTGAAGGGACTCCACTTCTAGCAACTTTTATTTTAAATCTTTTTAAAGCCTTAT
>CACZQI010000066.1 GCA_902783345.1 uncultured Erysipelotrichaceae bacterium | reverse complement strand
TGCAAGTTTAAATATATTAGAGAAAGGATTAGAAATAATAATAAGAAAAGAATATAAGGTAATAAGAGAAATAAATTAGCAAGTAAAAAATAAGTACGGTAGCGACTATCGGAAGTTGGTCTATGGAGAAGCCAAAGCTTCAAAGAAGTAGAAATAATTTATCGCGAGATAAATTGAACTAATTTGTTTTACAAATTAGCCTTTGTTCTTAAGTTCTTTTATAATAAATCATTTTGTTTTATAATAATTAAGAGGTGTATCTATGAAAAAAGTTATTTTAGTTGATGGTAATAATTTAATGTTTAGAAGTTATTTTGCAACTGCTTATAGTGGTAATTTAATGAAAAATAGTAAAGGAGAAGCAACTAATGCTTTATATGGATTTGCTAATATGATTAATAAAATTATATTAGAGGAGCATCCTAGTTATATGGCAGTTGCTTTTGATATTGGTAAAAACTTTAGACATGAAAAGTATGAAAAATATAAAGCAGGTAGACAAGAAACACCTAAAGATTTATTAGAACAAATGCCAAAGGCTAGAATAATGTTAGATGCTATGGGTATTAAACATTTAGAAGTAGAAAATTATGAAGCTGATGATATTATTGGTACTTTATCTAAAAAAGTTTTAGAGCATCCAAATTTTGATGCTACAATAGTGTCTAGTGATAAAGATTTACTTCAATTAATAAATGATGAAGTTGATGTTAAATTACTTAAAACTAAAGGTTTTATTAGATATAATCCTCGTACATTTACTGATGAATATGGTATTGATCCTATTAAAATGATAGATTTAAAGGCTTTAATGGGTGATGCATCTGATAATGTTCCAGGGGTAAAAGGTATTGGAGAAAAGACAGCTTTAAAATTATTACAAGAATATGGTAGTTTAGAAGGTATTTATGAAAATATTGATAATATTAAAGGGTCTATACATGATAAACTTATAAATGATAAAGAAAGTGCATTTTTTAGTAAAGAAATATGTACGATATATTTAGATGTACCTTTAAAAGAAAATTTAGAAGATTTAGTATATACTGGTCCAAGTGAAAAGTTAGAAAGTGTATATGAAGAGTTAGAGTTTTATTCTTTAATTAAAAAGATGGGACCTAGTACTAAAGATGATTCTCATGAATATAAAATTTTAGAAAATATAAATGAAATAAGTAAAGATAATCCTATAGCATATTATATTGAGTGTGATAATGAAAACTATCATATAGGAAGCATCTTAGGTATGGGATTATATGATGGTGAGAATTCTTTCTTTGTTAAATCTAACATGATAAAAGAAGTATTAGAATATCTTAAAGATAATCAAAAATATACATATGATTTAAAGAAAAATATTTGTTTATTAAATGATTTTAATACTAATACTGTTTTTGATAATATGATTGCTACTTATCTATTAAATTATCAAATTAAAGAAGATTTAGCAGTTTTAATGAATAAGGAAGGTATTATTACGCCTTTTTATGAAGAAGTTATTAAAGATGAAGAAAAGTTAAAAGTAGCACTAACTTTAAAAGCCAAATATATTTATGATACTAAAGAAGATTTAATGCGTAAGTTAGCACTTGAAAATATGGAAGAGTTATTCTTAAATGTTGAAATGCCTTTGACAAGTGTTCTTGCTAGAATGGAAATAAATGGCATTATTTGTGATAAAAATATTTTAAAAGATTTAAGAGAAGAAAGTGAAGAGAGGTTAAATGAAATGGCTAGTAAGATATATGAACTTATTGGTGAAGAGTTTAATATTGCTAGTCCTAAACAATTAGGTGAAGTCTTATTTGATCATTTAGCTTTACCATATCCTCATAAGAAAATACCTGGTAAAAAGTATCATACTGATGCAACTACTTTAGAAAAATTAATTCCAGTTCATCCGGCTATAGAGTATATTATTTCTTATCGAAATTTAGCTAAACTTACTAGTACTTATTTGGAAGGGTTAGATAATTTTATTAGAGAAGATGGTAAAATACATACGATTTATAAACAAACTTTAACTAGAACAGGACGTCTTTCTAGTAGTGATCCTAATATGCAAAATATACCAACTAGAGATGAAAATGGTAAAAGAGTAAGAAAAGCTTTTTTACCAGAATATGATATGTTTTTAAGTGTGGATTATTCTCAGATTGAACTACGAGTTCTTGCTCATATTTCAGGTTCAAAAGAACTTATTGATGCTTTTATAAGTGGAGAAGATATTCATACAATGGTTGCTAGTGATATCTTTGAAGTACCTAAAGAAGAAGTTACGAAAAGTATGAGAAGAACGGCTAAAGCAGTTATTTTTGGTATTATTTATGGTATTAGTGGTTTTGGGTTAGGTGAGAATTTACAAATAAATCCTAAGGATGCTAAAAAGTTTATTGATAAATATTTAACATTATATCCTGGAGTTAAATTATATATGGATAAAATTGTAAATGAAGCTAAGATACTTGGCTCAGTTAGAACGCTTTTTAATCGTAAAAGAGTAATTGATGAACTTAGTAATTCTAATTATATGATCCGATCTGCTGGTGAACGGATTGCCCTTAATACGCCAATTCAAGGAACAAGTGCGGATATTATTAAAATGGCAATGGTTAAATTAGATAGGGAAATGCAAAAGAATGGATTTAAATCTAAAATGCTTTTACAAGTTCATGATGAACTTATCTTTGATGTTATAAAAGAAGAAAAAGAATCTTTAGAAAAACTAGTTGTAAGTTCAATGGAAAACATAGTTAGTTTAAAAGTACCACTTAAAGTATCAGTTGAATATGGTACTGATTGGTATGATGCGAAGTAAAGGAGATTATTTATGCCAGAATTACCAGAAGTAAGAACAGTAGCATCTGTTTTAAAGAAAAATTTACTTAATAAAAAAATAACTAATATTGAAATAATATATCCTAAAATTATTGAACCAAAGTCTTTAGATTTTAAAAATTTAATTGGTAAAAAATTAACTGATGTTAATACTTTAGGAAAGTTTTTGATCTTTACATTTGAAGATTTATATTTAGTTAGTCATTTAAGGATGGAAGGTAAGTATTATATTAAAAGTCTAAATGACAAAAAAGAGAAACATGAACATATTATATTTGAGTTTGGTGCTTTATCAGTTAGATACCATGATACTAGAAAATTTGGGCGAATGTTTTTATGCAATGATTTAAAAGATTATCCATCTTTAAATAAAGTGGGATTAGAGCCTTTTGATAAAAAAATGACCAAAGAATTATTAAAAGAAAAATTAAATAGTAAACTTCCTATAAAAGAACTTTTATTAGATCAAAGTATTATGGCTGGTCTTGGGAACATATATGTTAATGAAGTATTGTTTGCATCTTTCATTAATCCTTTAAGAAAAGGCTTTGATATTACTTTAGATGAGTGTCAAAGAATAATTGATAATTCTGTTTTAATATTAAATAAAGCCATTAAATATGGAGGTACAACTATAAAAAGTTATACTTCTTCATTAGGAGTAACTGGTCATTTTCAAGATTTTTTAATGGTTCATAAAAGGGAAGGTGAACCTTGTAAAGTTTGTATGACGCCTATTGTTAATATTAAAGTAGGTGGAAGAAGTACTTATTATTGTCCTAATTGTCAGAAATAAATATTCTGACTTTTTCTTTTTTACTAAATTTGCAAATTGCAAAAACGTTATTTTTGATTAACGAAATAGGTTAATAAAAATGTTGACTTTTAAAAAATAAGTGATATAATTTAATTCAGCAACAAGAAAGTAGGCGTTTAATGAAATTGTATTATAAAAATGACAAACTAAAAAATATTTGTGAAAATCCAGTATATCAAAAGGAAGTTATTAAAAAATATGGAACTGAAGTGGCACGAAATTTAGAAACGATTATCGCACGCTTAAAAGATTATAATTCCCTTGCCGATGTGCCAACTAGTCCACCATTTAGGAGACATAAATTATATGGAGACTATCAAAATCACTTTGCTATTAATATTACCAGACAATACCGGTTAATATTTACCCAAAAAGATGATACAATAATTATAGAAGATTTAAAAAATATTAAAGAGATTTTAATAATGGAGGTATCTAAACATTATGAGTAAAAGTAAATATGAAAATTTTAATGAATATATTATTCCCCCAGGAGAAACTCTAAAAGATCATTTAGAGGCTTTTGAAATGACTGAGGTAGATTTAGCTAATAAAACAGGGTTAAGCAAAAAAACTATTAATGAAATAATTAATGCAAAAGCTCCTATAACACCAACTACTGCTATTAAGTTAGGTTATGTTTTTGATTCACCTGCTTATTTTTGGATTAATGCTGAAATGCACTATCAAGAACAATTAGCTCGTAAAAAAGAATATCAAAATATTATGGCTGATGTAAAATATTTAGAAGGTTTACCTTATAATGAAATTGCAACGCGAGGTTGGGAGTGGTTAAGTCCAACAAGAGATTTAGGAGAAAGAGTAGTTAATTTAAGAAAATTTTTAGGAGTGGCGTCTTTAAAATATGAACCTAATATTTTAAGTAAAATTAATTTTCGTAAAAGTGATAATCCTAATTTTTCTACTAATGCTCTATATTGCTATATCAAATATGGTGAAAGAGAGTTTTATAAAGAAATATATCCTGATTATGATGAGAAAAAATTAAAAGAAGCAGTTAAAAAATTACGCAATTTAACTGTGCATTCTTTTTTAGATGAATTAGAAACAATTCAGCAAGTTTTAAAAAAATGTGGAGTATGTTTAATTTATGAGCCTCACTTAAAACATACATATTTAAATGGTTTATCTTATAAAATATGTAAAAGTAACGCCTTAATTATGATAAGTGATAAAGGTAAAAGAGATGATATTTTATGGTTTACTTTATTTCATGAAATTGCGCATCTTTTAAAGCATAGTAAAAAAGAGCTTTATATTGATTTAGATGGGGCTGAAAAAAATGAAATAGAAATTGAAGCTGATAACTATGCTAAAAATATTTTAATTAAAAATAGTATTTATAAAAATTTTGTTAAGAAAAATATGAAAATAACAGAGAAAAACATTCAAGATTTTGCTAAAGAAAATAAAATAACTCCCGGTATTTTAATTGGTCGCTTGCAAAATGATGGTTTATTAAAATATAATGAATTTAATGATTTAATTATTAGAATTTAACATTCTTTACAAAATAAGTTATTAAATAAGTTTTCTTTCTTGTTTATTTTGTGGTAATATATAATAGGAAGAGGAGCTTATAAATGAGTAATAAAACATATATAATTTTAGGTATTGTTTATGCTTTAATTGCAATTATTTTAATTGTACTTGTTTTAGTGCTTATAAATAAACATAATAAAAAGAAATATAATGAAATATTACTTCTTTTAGAGCGAGATAAAAATTTAATTTTATCGGCTAATATTTTAACGGAACTTAATAAAGTAGCTTCTTTAATTAATAATAAAGATTTAGAAAAAAAGTATGAAGAGTGGAAGAAAAGATATAATCATATTAAAGATAAAGATATTCCAAATTTAAATAATAAATTAAATGATTTAGATACTTTAATTAAAACTAAAAGATATAAAGAAGTAAATGAATCAGTTGCTAAATTAGAACTAGAAATATATTATACTAAAGCTAAAAGCGATTTTTTACTTAATGAAATAAAAGAAATATCTTTATCTGAAAGTAAAAATAGAGAAATAGTTACTAATTTAAAAAGAGAATATCGTGATATTTATTTAAAATATAATAATAATCCTGATGATTATAAAATGATTAAAAAACCTATTGAGCTTCAATTTGAAAATATTGATAAATTACTTAATACTTTTGAAGTAGCTATGGAAAATAATGATTATAGTGAAGCCCCTAAAATAGTTAAAGCCTTAGGTGATACAATTGGCAATATTAAAATTGTAGTTGATGAAGCTCCGGCTATTATCATGATGGGTAAGAAGTTAATTCCTTTAAAAATTGAAGAAATCAGAAATATTTATAAAAAAATGACTAATGATGGATATGTTTTAGATTATTTAAATATTGATTATAATATTTCCGAAGCCGAAAAGAAAATAGCTGATGTTTTTGATAGATTAAATGTGTTAAATTTAACAGATTCAGTTATTGAACTTAAAACAATTTTAAATTATTTTGAAGAGTTATATAATGATTTTGATAATGAAAAGGCAAGTAAAAGGAATTATGAAGAACTTGCTCGTAAAATAGCGATTAAGTGTAAAAAATTATTATCTATTATTAAAAGTTTAAGTAGTAAATTAGAAGATATTAAATATAGTTATGATTTAACTGATAATGATTTAAAAATAGTTGATGAACTTAATTTAAGTGTTAAAGCAATTCAAAATGATTATGAAATAATTGTGGAAAATTATCGTTCTAAGTCGTTCCCTTATTCAAGACTTACAAAAGAATTAGATATTTTAAATAATAAACTTATAAGTGATGAAGAAAAGTTAGAATTAACTATTAAAAAGTTAAGTAGTTTAAAAGATGATGAATTAAGGGCTCGCGATCAGTTAGACGAAATTAAAAGAATTTTAAAGGAAAGTAAAACCGTTATTAAAAGTTATAAATTACCAATTATACCTAAAAATTATTATGTTGAATTAAGTGAAGCAAATGATGCTTTAGATATAATGATAGATGAACTTAATAAAAGACCAATATCTATTAGAGTCTTAAATATGAGAGTAGATACGGCAAGAGACTTAGTTTTAAAACTTTATAAGACAACTACTGATACAATTAAAAATGCTCATTTAGCGGAAAAAACTATTGTTTATGGTAATAGATATCGTACAAGTAATAAGATAGATAGTGGAATGAAAAAAGCTGAAGAATACTTCTTAAATGGTAATTATAAAGAATCATTAAAATATGCTGTTAATGCAATATCAGATGCTGATCCTGATATTCATGAAAAAATAATGAATATTAAAGAAAAAATAAAAGGTGATTAAATCTTATTCACCTTTTTATATGCTATAGCGTAAATACCAAGTATAATTAATGAACTAAAGATGAGAGTTATAAAATTTGCGGTCATTAGTTCAATTAAACTTTCATAACTAAGTGTG
Source organism: uncultured Erysipelotrichaceae bacterium (assembly GCA_902783345.1). The sequence continues at coordinate 2,578 of CACZQI010000066.1, read as the reverse complement.
CCATCAATTATGTATGGAATATTTGAAAGTGGAACAAATAGTATTCTATCTAAAGTAAAGCCAATCATTATTGATAAGATAAATCCAATTAAATGGTTAGTTATGCCTTCTATCGCTTCATAAATTGTAATAAAAATAAAATGAGAGATAAAATATATAACCGTAAATGTTAAAAGTAAGGCTATATCAGGATAGTAGATAAATTTATCACTAATTGTAAAACTAAAAGGAGTAAATATTTCTCTTAAACTATTAGCGATTTCATTAGATGAAGTAATTCCATCTATTGTATTAAATATGCTCATTAATAAATAAAATATAATAATTAGAATAAAACCTATGAAAAGCGTTTTTCTAACATAACGCATATTATATTTTTTATACATCAAAGCGACAATTAAGAAAGTAAATGGATAAATAAGCATACTTTCACTAACATTTAAATTAGGGGCAAGATATACATATTTATTTGCAAACATCATTGTTAATAGTAATAATATAAATAAAACTATTGGGTAACATATTCCATCTTTTTTCATTTTTTCGCCACCTTTTATTCTATTAAAATAATAACATAACATAGTGTAAAATTAAAGAATAATATTGTGAAATTCTAAAATATGTGTTATATTTATTACAATAAGAGATAAAATAATAAGGATGGAGTGTATTTTATGAAGAAGTTAATATTATTATTAATTGCAGTTATTTTACCAATTGGGGTACATGCTTTAGCCGTATCTGAAACTTTTGATGTAGGAGATAGTGTTAGTGTAGCTTTATATGATGGCTATGAAACAGAAAATCCTAATGGAATTGGTTTTCATGTATTAAAGTCAAGTGCTGCAGGGGAAGCAACTGTAACCCTTATTTATGATGGAGTAGTTGGTGGATCTGCAACTGTATATGATCAAGCAAATCCTGATGATAACCATGATGCTACTGCTGTTTTAGAACAATCTGTTGTTGGTACTAAATTAAATCAAATTATTAATAAAGAAGGCGCTAAATGGAATATTGAATCAGCAAGTTTATTAAGTGCTAGTGATGTTACATATTTAGGACTTTCTAAAAATGCAGCTGGAATATTTGAAATTCCTGCTAAGTATTCATTCTTAGCTCCAATTAAAGCAACAGGAGTTCCAGCAAGTATGTATAACTATTGGACACAAATTCCAGATGCTAGTGCTAGTAATACTTCGGTATTTGCAGTAGTTTATAATGAAACTAGAACTGATGCAAATGGAGTATGGGCTACATTAGAATCACAAGATATAACAGGAATTACTAATAATGTTGAATTTGGTATTCGCCCAGTTGTTGTTATTAAAAAAGAATATATTATATGTAATAATTCTAAAACGCCAGATGATCCAACACCAGTTAAACAATATTGTAAAGTTGTAGATGGTAAATATTATGATAAAAATGGTGACGAGGTAACTAAAGAAGAATACGATAAATCTTGTTCATCACTACCTAAATGTAAGATAGTAGATAGTACTTATTATGATAAAAATGGTAATGTTGTAACTAAAGAAGAATATGATGCATCTTGTGCATCAAGCCCAAAGACAGGTGTAGAAGATTATATTTTACCACTTGGAGCAGTTGTTATGCTTGCAGGTGCTGCTGCTATTATCATTAGAAAAAAGACAATGTTTAAAGAATTCTAAAATAATTAAGGAAGATTAAATACTTCCTTTTTATTTTGCTAAAAATGTTGATAAGTCTTAAAAATTTTAGATATTTAAAATTGGTAAAAAATTTTCTGGGATTTGAATAATTTGCATCTAAAAATTGCAAATTTTTTGTAAGTTATCCACAAAATGCATAAGTTATTAACAAAATGCATTTTAAAAAAAGGAAATAAGTTTTTTACCGGTAATATATATAGTAGAGGGTGAGAAATAAATATTAATCCTAGGCATAATTTATTAATACTCTCTTAGAAAGGATTAAAAATATATTGACTAGAATTCCTAAACATATAACATTAGATTATTTAAATAAACTTGATAATGGTCTTATTAAAGATAATAATGGAAAAGTTATAAAGATGTGTGATTTAACTGATGATGTAATTTTTAAGAAACTCTTTAAAGCTAATGAATTAATGTTAAAAAGATTCTTAATTAGTGTTTTACATTTTGATTTTAAACCAGAAGATATTAAGATTACTTTTAATGATAAAGAAGTATTAGAGCCTAAAGAAAAAACTCATAAATTTACATATGATTATAGTATTACTATCAATAATAATATCTTTTTAGATTTAGAAGTAAATAATGAGCATTTTAGTCAAAAGAAGAATAAATCATTTTTATATCATGCCAGACAAATATCATCTAGTTTAAATGTAGGAGAAAATTATCAAAAGTTTAGTGATCAAACGTTTATTCAATTAAATATTAATGCTAAAGATGAAAGCAAAGTAGGAGAAGAGATAATCGTACCATATAATACGATAACCAATAGTGTCTATATGGCAAATGTCATAACATACTTAAGATATATTGCATATTACAAAAAAATGTATTATAATAAATTCATCTATAAGAAAGAAGAAGATTATTGG
>CACZQI010000065.1 GCA_902783345.1 uncultured Erysipelotrichaceae bacterium | reverse complement strand
CTAGATTTATAAAATAACGTAATAATATCAACCATAACTACTTTAGGTTTTTGCGTTTTTAAAATATCTTGTAAAAAATAATACATCATATATATTCTAGCAGATGAAATGCTATAGTTATAAGAACTAATTCCTGTTTCTTCATATACTTGCATTGGAGAGATACTTTTTTGAAAACTACTTGCTCCTAAAAAAAGTACATCAATTGAATTATTAGGTATTTCTTCTATACCTTTAATAGTATATATTTGCCCTTGATAATTATCTTTCCAGCCAGTTGGTGTAAAGGCTTTACCTAGAACTATAATTAAAAATACTGTTATAGATAAGAAAACAATTAATTTTACAATATTACTTATAGTCTTTTTCATTAAAAACCTCCATATATGAAACTACTTGCTGAATAGCCTTTACCATAAATACCAAATATTAAAATTGAAAAGATTATTAATAAGTAAATTATCCATCTAAAAATAAGATTTTGTTCTTCTAGTTTAGATCTAACATCTATTTTTAATTCTGAAGCTAGTTCTACTCCAAAAACTATTAATAAACCAACTATAATTACAATAAAATCTGCACTAGAAAGCCCAAGTTTAAATAAACCAATTTTATTATTTATAATTCCTATTGTTTTAGTTAATTCAAATGTTTGTTTTAAAGTATCACATCTAAACATAAATAAACCAAACATAACTATTATAGTTGTTCTAACTATTTGGAAAAATTTATAACTAAATACTTTAGTATTAATTTTTAACAATGATATTAATTTAGTAAATACCGGCTCTAATAAGACTCCAAGCATCATTAATACATAATAATATAAACCATAAGAAATATATTTAATGCTAGGCCCATGCCATAAACCATTAGCAAACCATACAAAGAATAATGGGAAAGCTATTATTATAAATTTAGATAAATGTTTATTTTTAAATTTTCTAACTTTCATATTTAATTTCATATTCATTTTAGATAATGATATTGGATAAAAAACATAATCTTTTAACCATGTACCTAAAGTAATATGCCATCTACGCCAGAATTCACTAATAGATTTACTAAAGAATGGTCTATTAAAGTTTTGTGGTAATTTAACACCATATAATTCAGCAACACCTGTTATAATATCAATGCAACCACTAAAATCAAAATAAATTTGGATAGTATACATAATTATAACCATGATAGTAAGTATTCCTGAATGATTTTCTTTAAAGAAAGTATCAACAAATATTCCAGCTCGATCAGCAATAACTAATTTTTTGAAAAAACCATAGCCAATTAAAACAAAAGCTTTTCTAAATTTATCATAATCAAATTTATTTTCGCCAAATAATGATTCTTTTACTTCATCATATCTACTAATTGGTCCTTCTACAACTTTTGGGAAAAAGGTAAAGAAGGTTAGTAGCTTAAATGGATTTTTTTCATAAGCATACTTTTTACGATATACATCTGTTAAATATGCTATCATTTCTAATGTATAATATGAAATACCAATTGGTAAGATAAATTTTTTATATGGTATTTCTAAACTTATATGACTAATAATTGGATTAATAATTGATGATAAAAAATTATTATATTTAAGAACAACTAAAAATCCTAATACTAATAAAACTGATAATAGGTAAAAAAGTTTTTTCTTATTTTCCTTTTTAGATATTAATATCCCACCAGCATAAGTTATAATGCTGCTTATAATAGCAAAAATAAGAAGTTTCCCACTCATCATTGCGTAAAATACTAAGTTACCTACTAATAGTATAGTCCATCGATATTTTTTAGGAAATAGATAATAAATTACCATAAGTCCTAGAATAAATACTAAAAATTTAAGTGATGTATAACTCATTTTGCAATATTCCTTTCTTAATTTAATTAATTATTTTTAAGTTTGTTAACTAAATCTTCAATAGCTTTAATTGATTCAAAATTTTCTGGAATTAAATCAACTACGCCAATATTAATATCAAATTTCATATTTAAAAGTGATACTAAAGTAACAATATCAAATGAAGTTAAAATACCGCCAGTAATTAAATTAGTTGCGTTTTCATAATCTTCTCCTGGTTTTACTTCATTTAAAACTTCAATTATTTCTTTCATTTTATTTCTCCTTTCATATATCTTTCTTTTAAAACTTTACGATCTATTTTACCATTTTGATTATGTGGCATTTCATTAAGTTTAATAATAACATTAGGCACCATATAATTAGGTAATTTACTCTTTAATTTATCAATAATTTCTTTAGTTTGAAGTTCCTGACCAGTATAAAACATGACAATTTGTTTTTTGTTATCATCGTAAATACAACTTTGAGTTTCAATTTCATCTATCGCTGCAATAGCAGTTTCAATTTCCCCAAGTTCAATACGATACCCCATATGTTTAATTTGGTAATCTTTACGAGATACATATATTAATTCACCGCGTTCATTATACTTAACTAAATCACCAGTTTTATAAATAGTTTCTAAATAATTACTATTAGTAGGATTTTGTACATAAGCATCTTTAGTTTTATCTGGATTATTATAATATCCCATTGATAAAGATGAACCAGCAATACATAATTCACCAATCTCATTAATTTTAGTTACTTCTTTATTATTTTCATCAATTACTAGAACTTTAGTATTTCTAAAAGGCTTACCTATAGGCAAACTTTCATCATCTTTAAATTTACGATTTACTATATAATAAGTTGATGCATCTACTGTTTCTGCTGGGCCATATAAATTAGCATAAAGTGTTTTAGGTAAGGCTTTACGCCACATATTTAATTGTTTATTAGGCATTACTTCTCCACAAAATAATACTCTTTTTAAATACTTTGGTTTTACAGCTTCTAGAGCAGGAGCAGAAAGCACTAAAGCAGATGGCACCCAAAAAATAGAATCTACTTTCTTTTCATTTAATACTTTAAATAGATTAACTGGAAACATAAAATAACTTTGAGGTATTAAATACATTGTATTTCCATTTTTAATAGTACCAAATACATCATTTATTGATAAATCAAAATAAAGTGGGGACTGATTAGCAAAAATATCTTTATCAGTTAAATTAAAGGTATAAGCCATTTGTTCAACAAAATCAATTACCCCTTTATGATTTACTGTATAACCTTTAGGAACTCCAGTTGAACCTGAAGTAAAAAGTGTATATATTGGGTCAGTATCAACCGCTTTTTCTCTTATTTCTTTTAATTTCTTAATATTAATTTTAGTTTCACTTAAATCTTCATAAAACAAGATATTTTTAAAATTTAATTCTTTTAATTTATCTTTTAATGGTTTAATAGTTACTATAGAAACAGGGTTTAAAGTATCAAATATTTTTTCAATACGATCAATTGGCATTTTAGTATCAATAATTGTATAAAAATTGCCACTTGCAATTACGCCATACATAACCTCTAAACATTCGACACTTTTATCCATAAATATTGCAATAGGCTGATGATTATATTGTGATAATCCAGTCCCTATTTTTTGGGTATATTTATATAAAGCACTAAAAGAAACTTTATTTTTCAAATCGTCAAAAGCTATTTTACGTGGAAATCTTTTGGCTGAATCTTCTAAATATTCAATTACGTTAATTTTCATGTTATTCTCCTATTTTAATTTCATAATTTCATTAAATACTCTTTCTGAATTCTTTTGATCATGGTATTTATAAAATGAATTTATTCTTTGTTCATATTTATCTTCTAATTTGCAATCATTTTTTAAAGCTTTTATAATTTCTTTAACTAAACTATCATAATCGTAACATACTGGACCAAAGCCATCTTTTTCATAAACAAAATAACCTTTATTATATAATTGATTTTCGTAAAAACTTTCTTGATCATACTGAAAATATATGACTGGTTTATGTAAATAAGCAAAATCAAAGAATGTACTAGAATAATCCGTAATTAATAAAGCATTTTCACAAAATTCTTTTTGATAATTAACTTCATTATATTCAACTTGAACAAATTCATTCTCTTTAAAATCTTGCATTTGGCACAAAAGATTAGGATGAGGAATAAATCTAATTATATATCCTGTTTCCTTTAAGACTTTATGTAATTTTTCATCCATAAATAATTTATTAATATTTTGATAATATAATGATTCTACAAATTCTTCATTATATAATCTTTTACCAGTAGTTTTATCAATTGTACTAGCTAAAGAATTACGCCAAGTAAATGAAACCATAATTTGCTTTTTCTTTTTGATTGTTTGGGATTTTTCTAGCAATGAATCAAATCTTGGAAGCCCTGTTAGTTTAACTATATCTGGCCCAAAATAATACTTACAATCTAAAAGAGATTGATATTCTTTTTCACATGAAGTTACAAACATATCCATTTTTTTAGTATTAATATTAAGCCATGGACTTAAATCATCTTTAATAATACCATGCTGTAAAAATATATATCTAAAATAATATTGATCACGAATATATTTAGTCCCATTACCAAGTGGTTCAAAAATATAATTTTCAGCATGTGAAGAAACTATATAATCTGATATTTGAAATAATAGTTTATACTTAAGCGATTCATTATCAAGAACTTTACCATATTTTTTCATTCGTTTATAATCTGGAGATTTTTTAGATATAATATAATAACTATTAATCTCTTTATGATATTTGTTTACATATTTAAATAAGTGTTCTCCGTTATCATCTGCTTTATTAACTCGATCTGAAATTAACATGATTTTTCTTAATTTAAAATTACGAAAAATAGTCATAAATAATCTAATACGAGCCGAAGCTTTTCTATCACATCTACATAAAAATTTTTCATTAAGATATTCATATTTTAAATTTTTCTTAAAAGACTTTTCTTCACATATTATTGACCCATTATGATAAACAATAGTTTTTCCATTATAATTATGATAAGCATATGGCATATTTTCAAAAAATACACTTGCTCTTTTAAATCTTGGAATTAATTTTAAAGCATTATAATAAAACTCTAATATAAATGGTTCGCTAACATCAATTGATAATGAAATTCCTATATAATCATGAATAAGTTTATTATCAAATCCCATTTCATTGAAATCATTAGTAAGATCGTAGAAAACAGGATTAATTTCTTCGCCATTTACTAACACCTTAATGTTTTCTTTAGGTACATATTTATTATCAATTTTTCCATAAATAAACATTTTATTATTTCTAAAAATCATGTTATCAATAATTAAAAAGCCTAATTTATTATTAGCAAAATATCTACCTTTATATACTACACCATCGTCATAATAATCAACTATATTTGAAATATTACAATTATATTTAAAACATAAAAGATGAATTTTTTGAGCTAAATCTAACTGTCTATGCTCTAAAATGATATATTCATCTATTTGTTTTATTAAATTTGAAATATCTTTTAAATAAGACTTTGTAATTAACGGATTATTTACATCAATCGTAATACGCCAACTTAAATCATATAATACTAAATACTGAATATAAGATATTACTTTGCCATGCAATTTGCGTGAATAATCAAAAAGATATTGATATACTTCTTTAGGTGTTACTTTATAATAAGATTCATTATAAACTTGCCCTTGAATAGCAGAAGATTTATCATTTCGACGACGATAATAATAAATTGGTTTAGATAAAACCATAAAATATCTTTCTTTTAAAATTATTTCATTAATAAATCTATTATCTTCAGAATATTTAATATTAGGGCAATATCTTAAATCACCAATAACTTCTTTAACTATAAATATTGAACTAGAACTAAGTTGCGGATATTTATAATTTTTAAATATATCAATTACTCTATTTTTAACATATTTATAATTTAGTAAGTGATTGCCTTTACGACCATCAAAAAACACCATTTTTGTACTAAATAATTTTATATCTGGATGTTCTAAATAAGCATTATAAACTGCTTCAAAACTATTTAACGACCATTTATCATCACTATCTAAAAAATTTATTAATTCACCTTCAGCATTTTCAATTCCCAAATTACGAGCTGATGATACTCCACCATTTTCTTTTTTAATATATTTAATATTATCAGGATATAATTCCTTATATTTTAAACAAATTGCTTCACTATTATCCGGTGAACCATCATTAACTAGGATTAACTCTATATTATCTTCAAAACCTATTGTTTGATTAATGACACTTTCAATTGTTTCTTCTAAATAATCTTCAACATTGTATATAGGGATTATTACTGAAAATTTAAATTTATAATTTTTTCCTTCACTAATCATATACTGCTCCTTACTTCTTAATCATTCCTTATTAATTATAACCTATATCTAATTTTTTGTTAACTACTTTAGGCATTTTTAAAAAAATAATCATTAAAAAAGAAGCTATTTTAAATTGCTTCTATTGATAATCTCATTATATACTCTTTCTGAGTTATTTTCGTCGTAATACTTATAAAAGGTATTAATTCTTTTAAAATATTTATTTTCTAATTTACATCCATGTTCAATATAATCAATAATACTATTAACTGTTCCATTATAAGTATATTTTACTGGACCAAAACCATCTTTTTCATCTTCATAATATGCCTTAGTATAAAAATGTTCTTTATAAAAATCTTTTTTATCAAATTTGGTATAAATAACCGGCTTTTTTAAATAACTAAAATCAAACAAAACACTAGAATAATCTGAAATAAGTAATGATGCTTCACCAAATATTTTTTGATAATCAGCATATCCACTTACAACATCAAATGTTTTATTACTTTTAAAATCTTTATAATTTTCAGCGTGAGATGGATGCACAACAAAGATTCCTTTATATCCATACTTATCCATTGCATTTAATAGCTTTTTATCATTAATTAAATGATTATAAAAATTAAAATATTTACTATTTTTAAATGAATAATTATATGGCCTAATTCCCTTTTTATTAATATTATTAGCAAGCGATAATCTCCATGTTGGCATAACTGCAATTATCTTTTTATTATTATTTTTTAAATTATCAAATCTAGGCATTCCTGTAAGTTTAATAACATCTTTATTAAATCCATAATTACCATTTAATAATAAATTGTATTCATTTATAGTTGAAGATACGATCATTTTAATATTCTTTTCATAAGAATTTAGCCAAAAAGATAAATCATGTTTTAAAATACCATGAGTTAAAAAGATAAAATCACTATTATATAAATCACTATAATAAGAAGCATGGCATCCAAATGGATTAGTTACCCAATCATCTGCTTGACTACTAATAATTTTATCAGATAATAAAAAATATAATTTATATTTTAAAGAATTAAATATTAAAACTTTTCCTTGCTTTTTAACTTTTTGATAATCATAAGAATCTTTGTTAATAACAAAATAGTAATTAACATTTTGAGGTTTAATTTTATTTAAATAATTATAAAAGGCATATCCATTATCATTAACAGCTCCTATTCGATCAGATATAATCCATATTTCTCTTTTTTTAAATAAATGAAATAAATAATATAATAAACGAACAATAAGTACTTTAAATTCTTTATTAAGAATAATATTCTTTAAAAATCTTAATTTAAAATAACTTAAATTATAAATACTTTTATCTTTACATTTAATAATACTTTTATAAATATAGTATATTTTGTTATCAAAAACATAATAGTTTTTAGTTTTATTATTTACTTTAGAATTAAGTCCAGTTTTAAAACATATTTTAGATTTATATAAATTACGATATTCTAATTCAAAATATAAACTATTTAAATTATTTAAGGGAATATTTACATCAAAGCCATGATTAGAAATAAAAGCCTCATTAAATGATTTACGAATATTTATATCAGTTTTATGTTTATTTATCAGTATTCTTTTTTTATTATTAACAACAGCATAAATATTATAATCATCAAAAGGAATAGGTAAATTTATCGTGCCCCTTATTTCTAAATTATGAGTGTTAAAATTTAAAATATTAAGATTTAAATGATTACAATTAGTAAAATCAATTATTTTAAAACCATTAAAATATAAGCTATGATTATGAAATAATAATTTATCTACTATATTATTATGATATTTAATTGATAAAACCCTTATTTTATATTCTGAAGACATATTCTTTTGAGCTAAAAAGATATAATCATCAATTTCTTTAAATAGTTTTTTAGTAATAGATAAGTATTTTTTTAAAACTTTTTTAGGAATACTACTAGGTATTATTTCTCTAATTCGCCACTGATAATCATATGCAACATAATAAGCAAAATAAGGTATAACTTCACCATATACCATTTTAGATAGATTAAAAGCATGTTCATAACAAGAAAGAGGCGTTATTAAATACCAATCTTCTTTATAATTCTTAGTTTGAATAGCAGAATCTTCATCAAATCTTTTACGATAATGATGTAAAGATGATGAAATAATTCCTAATTTCCCATGTTTAACAATTATTTCATTTAAAAATTTAGCATCTTCAGAATATTTAACATTTTTATCAAATCTAATTTTGCCAATCGCACTTTTTCTTATAAAAGCAGATGTGACACTTAACTGGATATGGTCATAATTTTCTAAAATACTTACTACTTTATCTTTATTAAATTTAAAATCTAATGATGGATAAGAATTCATTTTTTCAAAATATTTTTGTCTTACACCAATAATATCAACATCAGTGTTTTTTTCAAACATTTGATAGGCTTTATTAAAGACATCTAAATCCCATTTATCATCACCATCTAAAAAATTTATATATTTACCACTAGCATATTTTAAACCTAAATTACGAGCTGTTGATACTCCAGAATTTACTTGTTTATAATATTTAATATTTAAAGGATATAATTTAACATATTTATTACATATTTCATCAGCATTATCAGTTGAGCCATCATTAACTAAGATAATTTCAATATTATTAAAACCAATTGTTTGATTAATAATACTGTTAATTGCATCATCTAAATATTTTGCCACATTATAAATAGGAATAATTACTGAAAATAAATACTCTTTTTTTGCCATATGCCACCTACTTATTTTTATTATGGTAAAATTATCTTTTTTTAGCCAAAAAAAGAAAGTCAATTAAGACTTTGCTTTTTCAATCATGAAATCAACTATTTTCTTGGTCGAATCTCCTTTAGCATATTCAATATATTTATTTTTAAATCTTTCTAAATTATTATAATCATAATTATTATTTTTAATTTTTTGAAATAATTCTTTTGCATTTTTGCAAACTACATTAGGAAGTTCTTTAAAAATATCTACATTTAAACCATTCATTTTAGTATATTTATCATAATCAGGGACATATAGATAAGTTGGAATATTAAGTAACGCACTTTCAAAAACAAATGATGAATAATCTGTAATAACAATATCAGCAACACTTAATAATTCAACAGTTGGAAAATCTTTGCAACGATATATTCTATCATCAGTAATATATTTATCAATATCTGGATGATATTTATAAGCAACTGGATGAATATGCATAATAATGTTGTAGTCATCTACTGGAGCATTTAAAGTAAACTTTTTTAAATAATCATCTTCATAAGTTCTAAATGTTGAAACATATAAAATAACTGGTTTATCTTTTAAATGAGGATATTTTTTTAATACTTCTTCCTTTTTATCTTTAATATTTAAAATATAATCTATTTTAGGAGTTCCAATATTAATCATTTGATCCATTTTCATATTAAAGGCTTCAGCATAAAATTTACTAGTTGCTTTAGATGTTGAAATTAAATAATCATATCCTTCATGCATTTGCATTAATTTAGATAATTTTTCACCTTTACCAGAAGCATTTTTTAATGTTTGATAGCCAAATTTTTTAATATTACCTACTCCATGACATAATTGAATAATAGTTAAACCCTTTTTATGTTTTAAAACTGATACAGGGATAATGTAAGTATCAATTAAACATACTTTAGATGTTGCTAAATAGTGCATTTGTTTATAAATATGAAAATAATAACTAATAATATTCTTTTTTAAAAGCAATTTATTTAATATTACAATTTTATATTCTGGATATCTTTTATTAAAATCTTCTTTAAGCATTCTATAATCTAAACTTGGAGTAGCCGATTGTCTAGATAAAAATAATATTTGCTTATTATCTTGTTTAGTAAATAATTTAATAAAAAAGTAAATACTTCTTAAATGCCATTTAAACAGCGTTATTAAAATTGTCATTTTTCCTCCTTAAATTAAATTATCTTTTTTTAAGCATTCTATTAATCTTTCAGTATTTTTATTATCATGAAATTCAACGATTTTTTGATATTTCTCTAAATATTCTTTCTTTTGCTTTTTTAAATAATTATTCTTAACAAGACTCGCAATATCATTAAATTTATAACTAATATCTCCAAAAGCATTATCTTTATTAAGCATTAAATGACTTTCATATTTTTCCATACATTCATTAAGTTCTTCCCAGCAAAATATAACATTTGCTCCTCTATAAAAGGCTGAATAAGAAATAGATGAATAATCAGTTATTAAAAGAGCAGTGTCTTCTAAAATTTTATCATAAGAAAGTACATCAGGTATCCATTTATTTAAATCCGTATTTTTAAGCTTATCAAATATTAATGGATGAGGAAGAACAATAACTTTATCTTGATATTCAAGAGGAATATTCTTAATAATATTATTAACCATTCTATAATAATTAGACTTATGATAATCAGATTCTAAAATATTATATTCCCAGCTTCTCCAAGTTAACATAATTGTTATTTTATCAGCATCTTTATTTTTAACATTACGATCATATGAAGGAAGACCTGTAATGTATAAATCTTCCATATTAAATCCACCTAAGTGTGTAAAATGCTCGGCTTCTAGTTTAGATGATACAACAATTTTAGCATCTAATGGCATTTCATTACCACCCTTTAAGAAAGCTCCACGACTTGTTGGATTTAAGGCAACCATATACATTACCCCATGTTGTAAGAAAACTTGCTTATACTTTTTATTAATCATTTTTCGAGAAATAAATCCATTTGCTGCTCGAAGTTCGATAGAATGTGGCACTGACTCTGTTCCAATAAATTTATGACATTTAAAGAAATAGTAATAATGTTTAAAAGTGTATGCATAAATTATATTTTTTTGATATTTTTCTTTAATAAAAGCATTATGTTTACTAGTTTTTTTAATGATAAAATAAGCATTTATATAACCTAAATCAATTAATTTTTCATAAACAACTGAAGCGCTTTCTTCATATTTATTTGCTTCTTTTTCATAAAGCAAAATAATATCTTTTTTAGGCGTAATTAGAGATAAAATCTTAGCTAAGAATATTTTATTTTTTTCTTTAAAGGAATCTGTATAATTATTTTTACGAACAGTAAGCGCGATAGAATTACTTTTAGTTTGTCTAATATAACACACTAAATCTTCTTTATTAAATTTATATAAAGGTCCAACTAATCCTAAGTACTTTTGATAATACATAAGATTATATATCATTGGCATTTCAATATTTACATCATTATTTTTAAATAAAATATGAAATAAATTTTGTGGTGGATAACTAACTACTTTTTCACAATTTATATTAACTTTATAAATATTAAAATAATAAGCATATTTTTTTATTTTAATACCAATTCCTCTTTTAAATATTGTTTTAATAGGAAATAAATCATCATTAAGTCTTAAATATTTATTAAATATATTATTCTTATTTTTAACAGGTATTCGATAAGCACACATGGAAAAAATACCAAGATTATTCTTAGTTTTATAAAATATTGGAAATATATTAATAAAAATACTTTCAATATCTTTAATTGATTTAATTTTCTTGAATGATTCGTTCATAAGTCACCTTCATTTTAATTATAACAAAGAACTAAAACTTTAGCAAAATAAAAGAAAAAGCACTTAAAGTACTTTAAATTATTTTAGCAAGTTTATTAAATATTTTAGATATTATTTTATCTAGAAAAATAGCTAATTTATCAACTTTTAAAAGTTTAAATAAATAATATCTTATTTTATCAATTATAATTGCTAGAATTACAAAGGCTAAAGAGAATATAATAACTTTAAATACAATTTCATAACTATGTTTTGATGCAAGAGGTATAAAACTATTTTGAATGTAATTATTTCTTATTAAATAATGCTCATTTAACAAATATATTGCAAAGGATGATGTTGAAATAAATTTTGTTAATTTAGTCATCCAATTATTTAATTTTATTTTAGAAAATAATAAAACATTTAAGATACCTACACCTAATATTGTTGGAGATGTATAATTAATAAATAATTTATTATTAATAATTAATCCGCAAATATCATGTTCTTTTCCATATATTAAATAAATTAAAGTAAATAGATTTAAAGATATAATAAATAATAAACTTTGCAATGGCTTTAATTTTTTACCAATATCACATTTTTTAATTATCGCGCCTATTGTGTATAAGATTATTAGCCAGATAACTGAATATCCTTCACCTAATGTTAAACTATTGGCAAAGGTTCCACAAAATGAAAACAAAAGAATAAATACAAGAAAAATCTTCTTTAATATTTGTTCATCTAAATGTCTAATAGCTTTATTAATTAGTGGCATAAAAGCAAATAAACCTGTATAAGCAGTAAAATACCAATAAGTATTAAAAGTTACTGGGAAAAAGCTCTTTTTAAAATCATCTGATGTTACAATATCAGGATTTATGTATTTTAAACATAGAGTAATTATAAAAGCATAAAAAACAACTTCTAACCATAATCTTATATAATTAGATATTTTAGTTCTACTTTCTTCCTCTTTGTATGATACATAGCCACTAATAATACCAAAAATATTAACTGCACTATAACAGAATACTTCTAAAAGCCAAACTATTTTATATTTATTACTATCAATAAGAACACTTCTTAAAACACCACCATGCCCTAAGCAATGCAAAATAACTATAAAAAGCATTGCCAAAATTCTAAGCAAGTCAATATTATATTCATGTTTTTTTGTCATAAATAACCCCTTTCATTTTTTAATATTTAACATCTACTAAATAAAGACCATTTGATGGAACCGTAATATAATTATATTTCTTTTTATCTTTTTCTAGCATTTCTTTAATAATTTCTGGCTCTTTTTTACCACTACCAACTAATATTAAAGCCCCTACCATATTTCTTATCATATATCGATAGAAACTTTTACCTCTAAAAGTTATTAATAATATATCTTTTTTCTTTTTTAGTTTAACACTATAAATAACGCTATTATAATTATCTCTTTCGCCAGAAGTAAATGCTTTATATGAATGAAGACCAATTAAGTATTTTGCAGCCTTTTTCATTTTATTAACATTTAGTTTATAACCATAATTATAAATATAATCATTATCTATTGGATCATACTCACCCATATTAATTACATATTGATATGTTTTTTCTAAAGCATCAAACCTAGCATGAAAATCATTAGGCATTTCTCTTATTTCATTGACATAAATTCCTTGATCTAAAAGAGAATTCATAGCTTCTTTTAAACTATCTACATCTATTATTATATTTAATTCAAAAGAAATACCTTGATTAAAAGCATGAACTCCTTTATCAGTTCTGCCTGCTCCTTTAACTAAAACAACTGATTTATTAATCTTAGTTAAAGCCTTTTCTAACTCTTCTTGGACAGTTTTATGATTATTTAACTTTTGGAAACCATAAAACTTACTTCCATCATAACTAATTTTGGCTAAATATCTCATTTAAAAGACACTCCTATAAATTGCTTTTAACAATTCTTTACTATCTAAAGTATATTCAATACCTGCTTTTTCTTGATTGGCTAAATCAATAAACTCAATAATTGGTGGTTTATCAACTAAACCCTGTTTTAATGCGGTAATTAAATCCCCTTGATATTTAATAATTTTATTTTTTGAAATAATAACATGTTTAACATTTTTATTTAAGAATATAAGGTCATTAGAAATAATAATAAAATTAATCTTATATTCTGCATTCATAGTTTTAATAAATCTTGATAATTTAGATTTATTTTTATAGTTAAAACCTAAATCAAAATTATTTAAAATAACTAAATTAGGATGTTTTTCACAAATATAAATTAATTTAACTAATTTTAATTCACAATCACTTAATGTATTTACTCTCCTTTTTAAAATACTATAATCTAACCCTAATATATCTAAATAAGCAATATTTTTAATTAATTTTGATACTTTTAAACTTAATTTTAGTTTAACTACATTTATTTCACTAACAATAGTTGTTAAATCACTAGCTTCTCCAATAAAACCAAGAAAAGATTTATTATTAAAATAATTATTATTAATAGAATTAGAATACATTATTTCCATAATTCACCTACTAAAGCATTCATATCAAAGTATTTCTTTTTAAGTAAATCATAGTAATTTAAATTAGTGCTTATTTCAACAATAAATGGTTCATTCATTCCAATTTTATTTAAATAAATATCGCTTTCTAATATTTTTTCCGTTTTATCATAAGCTATAACATGATTGTTATCTAAAACAATAATATCAGTGCCAAGAAGAAGTTCTTCCGCATTAGTAGTAACATTTAATATACAAATTTTATTTTCTTTAGCGTATTTTAATAGTTTAAACTTTTGATTATATGGTAAATAGGTTAATAAATCATCTATTCCTAAAACTGAAGGTTTTATGATTAGTAATGATAGTATTTTAATAAAGGCTTTTTCATACTCAGTTAAGTATTTTATTTTACTTTCAATTAAATCTTCTAAACCAAAAAATTTAACAAAATTATCAATATTTTTGTATGCTATATCATCACTTATGTTAAGAACTTTTTGATAGTATAATAGTTCTTCTTTTACATAATCAGTTTTAAAATCATTTGTTTTTAAAACAGCAGCAATATTTTTGCGCAAAAAATCAATATCATATGTACTTATTGGTTTATCATCAATCAAAATATCACTATTATTTAATTGATTAATAAGACTTTTTAAGAGTCTCGTTTTACCACTTGAATATGATCCTACAATATTAATAAAATTTGTTAATTTAATAGTTAAGCCATATTTTTTAAATTCTATCGTTTTCATAAGCATCCCCCATAATTTAATTTTACTAAAATTAAGGTAAAATGTCTATAAAACAAAAAGATTATAAAAAGTTTTTATAATTGATGCTTAATTTATAAAATCTAATAGTTTATTTTTATTCTCTTTTTCTAATTCTTTTAGACTTTTTTCTGGTGTTGGTAAGTTCTCTGGCATTGTTCCACCTAATCTTTTGATGCTATTTCTTACTTCTTTACCGACTTCATAATGAACAGAATTTGCAGTATATTCATTATCTACGTTTTCTCTTTTTAATTTAGCATCTGTTTGAACAATTCTAAATAAATTGTCGACTAGTTCTTCACTACACATATTATCTAAAATGTCTTCTCGATATCTTAAGCCTTTTCTTTTAGCAATATCATCGGCTGTTTCTCCATTATATAGTCCTTTATATCCTGCATTATGAAATTTATCAAAGTTTTTAACTCCAGCCTTTTTAGCAGTTTGGTTTAAAGAATAGTTCCCTTTTCTAGTTAAATTTCTTTGATAAAATCTTTTTTCATCCTCGGTTAAGAGACTATACTCTTTTTCACTTAATTCTTGCTTTCTGGTTTGAATAGCAAAATATGTTTGACCAAGAGCTACAGTTTCTTTTCTAGGATCAGCATTTTGCATAATTAAATAACAAGCATAACGAGTAAGTTTAATGTCATTAATCTTTCTTTTAGTATTAGAGCCTATTTGGACCATTTTACCGACCTCGGTAAAATGGTCGGATACATCATAATTACTTAATTTGCAGGCTTCCATAGCTAGTTTGATAACATTGTGAAAATTTTGCCATTTATTATATTCAAGTATCGGCATTAATTCCCTAGCATACCAAAATTCACCAAACTCATCCTCATGTTTAATGCTTTCAAATATATTTTCTTGAAGTTTAATTTCATTCATTTCTTATTCCCCCTATCTTTGAAATTATCTTTCATATAAAAAGTATTATGCAATATATTTTTCTTTCTATCAAGTGATTTTAAAACATTTTTTAAAATTTTTTATTTTCAAAATAAAAAGTACACTTTAAATGTACCTTTAAACTATTTTATTAATTCATAAATTGCTGTTTGCACCTGATTATCATTTTCAAAAGTAGGTTCATTTTCGTATTTTTCGCTTAATTCAACATTAATATCAGGATTAAGTCCTACTTCATCAATACAATCACCATTAGGTGTAAGCCACTTAGCACTCGTATATTTAAACATTGTTCCATCTGCTAAAGTACTTGTCTTTTGAACTTTACCTTTACCAAAAGAAGTTGTTCCTACTAAAGTTGCACCATAACTATATTTAAGAGCCGCTGCTAAAACCTCTGATGCCGAAGCAGATCCATTATTTATCAAAACATATACTTTATAGTTTCTTGCTTCTTCTGTTTCATCTTTAACATCTTCTTTTTTTAATTTGCTTTGAAGTGAATAAATTACTTTATCTTTTTCTAAAAAAAGTTGCGCTATACTAGTAGCTCCTGTTAAATAACCACCAGTATTATTTCTTAAATCAATAATTAAACTATCAATTCCGCTATCTTCTAATTTATTTAATTTCTTTTTAAATTGCTCATAAATTGTGTCAGAAAAACTAGAAATCAATAAATAACCAATTTTTTTATCATTTTGATTAAATATTTCTTCATAAACTGCTGGTAAATATAAAGACTTTTTTTCTACCATAAAAACTTTTACTTCATCATTTCTTTTTACTTCAATTTTAATTTGAGCATCTTTACTTTCTTTAATTAAAGTAACTGCATCACTAGAAGTTTTACCTTTTAAATCATTATCATTTATTTTGGCAATAATGTCATTTTCTTCTAAACCGGCTATAGCAGCTGGAGAATCTTCAAAAACAGTTCTAATTACAAGTTCATTATTCTCATTTGAACTAACTGAAATTCCAATACCATCATAAGTTCCTTTTAAAGAATTAGTTAAAACATTTGTATTACTTTCATCTAAATATGATGTATAAGGATCTCCTAAATATTTAAGCATTCCGTTAATTGCAGCATCAACAAGAGCATTTTCATCTATTTCATCATAATAATTACTAACAATTTTTTTATAAGAAGATACAAATTCATTAAGGGCTTTTGAATCGCTAACATTATTAACTTCTTTATTTCTAAAAATGAGATATCCAGTACTTAAACTCATAATAAAAGATGAAACTAATGTAATTACAATTACTTCCCATATTTTAAAGGTAGTTACTTTATATTCTTTATCCTTCATATTATCATCACATTATAATTGTATCAAAAGAGTTTAATAAAGTCTATTTATTAACGAAAAAAAGTGTTATTTTAACACTTTTTCATAATCAGATGCAGTTTCATAGTAATTTACTACTTGCCCATTTTTAATATGTACTAAAGCAGAATCCTTAATTTTTACTTCACTTGATTTTGTAGGTTTGGTATTAGAACTATCACTTAAATATTTATTATCTAAGTTAGCATTTAAATCAACAGTGTAAATTTTTAAAGCTCCTTCTTTTTTAGCATAAGTAGTTGCTAATGATTTATAAGTACTTGCCTTTTCATTATCACTACCATATAAGAATACATAATACTCTTCATAAGGCCTATTAAACATTGTACCTACTGTGCAAATATTATAATCAAATGTAATATTAGCATTATTTTGTCTTTTAATACTTCTAGCAGTTAAAAAATATAAACCTACTAAAACTACAGCAATACCAAGCACAATAAAAATTAAATTTCTAACTTCTTTAGTATCTGAACTTTCATATTTAATACTTTTCATCTTTTTATTTTTCATATTTACCCACCTACAAATTATATTAACATAATTTTTTTATTTTTAAAATAGAAACTATTTATGTACTAGTACTTTTTCACCAATATAAGCATTTTCATAAATAGTTTTAGCAGTATCATTTAATAAATTTATACATCCATGGCTACCATTATATTCATAGGTTGTGCCTCCAAATGTTGATGCATCTCTCCATCCATGATTAAAACCATCACTATGGGTATGATATTCAGCATCATGTAAACCAACACCACCATTAAATGGCATCCAATAATCTACATAACTAGAATATTGCAGGGAACCATCAGGATTATAACCTTTTAAATATGTATTTCTTTCCATGGCAAATATATCAAAACTTCCTTCACTAGTTGGGTATTTATCACCACGACCACTAACAATTACGCTTTCTAATACTTTTTTATCATCAATATACATACTAATTTTTTGATCACTTAAATCAATTTCAATAAATGTATTAGGTAATCTTTTGATATTATCATTACTTATAAAGCCACTTTTTAGAGAAGCATCACCATATTCAATTTTAGAATACCCCCCCGCATCTTTCAAAACAAGAACTTTTTGATACTTAGTTATACTATCGATTTTATTAAGATAACTATCATATATTGCACTATCCTTAGTAACATAAGCAAAGTCATATTTATCAACAACTGGTGTAGGTAGTACTTCTATAGTAGGTTCGTTAGCTTGCTCTATAGCAGGGCTTTCTACTTCAATAATAGCCTCATTATCACAACTTTCATCTACATATTCATAAGTATAATCATCAGTACTTTTATCTTCTTCCTTAACATTTTCTTCCATATAATATTTAGGACTTGTGAGTAAAATACTAGCAATTAAAAATGCACTAGTAGATAATACTTTTAATCTTTTCATATTTTCCCCCTTTAATTGAATTAATATAATACCACAAATTACTTTAAAAGTACAGAAAAACCATTAAATAATATTATTATAGAATTATATAATAAAAAAGAAGTAATAAAATAATCTATTACTTCTCAAATATTACTTTACAATATCGTTAGTTCACAAGAAACTAGATTGATGATTGTAAGATTAAAATGTACTAAGTAATATTCGTGTACATGTTATTATTATGTACTTAAACTTCTTCAGTTATAGAACCTGTTTTTTCCAAATCTTCATAATTAACTTTAGTAGTAAGGCTAAGTCCAATTACTAAAATATAACTTAAAAGATAAATCCATAACATTAATATTGCTATATTAGATAGACCAGCATAAAATAAATCATATCTAGCAAAATTAGAAACATAGTAACTATATATTGCAGTCATTAAAACCCATCCAAAAGTAGTAAATATCGCCCCTAAATTAATTCTTGAACCCGGCATTTTTTTATCCGGTGCTAAAGTAAATATTGTCTTAATAAAGACAAATATTATTACCCATGATATCGGTCCTCTTAAAATCTCTAAGATATTTACAAGTATAGATTTAATATGAAAATAATCAACTGCATTAATAATCTTTTCACCTAAAACTGGAACAAATAATACAAATAGATATAAAATTACTAATATTAAAGTTATAATTAATGCTTTAATTCTTCTAATAATCCAACTAGATTGTTTAATCCCATGAATTTCATTAGCTGTATATATAATTGAAGCAGGACCATTAGCCGCAAAATAAAACATAACAATAAACATAATAATTAAATTAACATCTAAACCAGTACCATCAACTATAGGCACAATTGCATTAACTACTTCATCACTAAAATTAAGTTTAATAAGTTCAATTAAATAGTTAATTGACATATTAAAAGAAGAAGCCACAAATCCGATTAAAGTTATAATAGGTACTAAAGATAAGATTAAGAAAAAAGCAAGTTGCCCAGGTAATACTGCCATTTCAGGTCTATTTAATATTTCCCATACTTTTTTAAAAAAGGCTACTGCTTGCTTCTTTCTTCTTTTAAAATGACTACTAGTTTTCTCCATTAGATTTTTCATTTTCAATTTCCTTATTTTCTCTCATTTGAAGTGTTGCTTCATTGATAGCGTCATCTATTAATTTTAAATCATCAACAATCATACTAAATCCAAAAGCAGCCCCATATTCATAAGGTAAATCATTAAACTCTTTAACTAATTTTTTCAAATAGTTAACAACTTGTTTTTCATTATAACCTACTAAATAAATGGTAAATTCATTTCCATCAGTACGCATTATTTCCGTATTATCAAGTTGAGTTTGATGAAGAATATTTGCTGCAGCCATTATTTGTTTATCGCCTTCTTTTGAACCAAAGGTATCATTTAAATATTTAATATTATTTAAATCTATAACAATAATAGCTTGAGGATAAATTGTATTTTCATTCCAAATATTTATTCTTTCACTTAAATAATTACGATTTTTAAGTGATGTAAGCATATCAATATATTTTAACTTTTCATCTTTTCTAATACGTTTTGTATTAATTTTAAGTTGTTTTCGACTTGTTATAAAGATACCAATAATTACAACACACACAGATATAGAAAGTAAAATATATTTAGCAACAGTACTAATTAAATTACCACTTGATTCTGCATTTTTAAATGATATTAAACCTAAATTATTCATCTCATAATCACTTAAAAATCCTACATAATTACTAAATAATTTATAGAACGTATCATTATTGTTTTGATATTTAAAACTATAATTTTCAAAATAATCTTCATAAACAACAGAATAATTTTTAATTTTATTATTTTTTAAATATTCATATGCTTCTGTACTTAAAGCCACATAATTATTTTTATGTGCCATTTTAATTAATTCTTTTTCATTTTTAACATACTTTAAATTTATATTATTATTTTTAAGTTTACTAGCCAATAAACTATCTTTAAGAGTATAGACTGTAATATTTTTTAAATCATCTAAACTGCTAACTTTAAATGCATTAGATAATGGCCCAATAACTACTAAATTATTATTTATATTAGTATTGATTTTAGCACCTTTAACTGTATTAGAAGTATTATCAAATAATAAATCTACTTTTCCCTTATCATATGCTTTAATAAGCTCAGTGCTATTTTTAAATTTAGTATAAGTAAAAGTTGCTCCAGAAAAATTACTAAAATTTTGTGTATATTCTAATAATTTACCACCTGTTTTGGAACTATTTAAAGTTTGAAATGGTATTTCACTTACAAAACCATAAGTATAATTACGATTTGTTAACTTATCTAAATCTATTTGACTAATTTGAAGTTTATCAATAAAGACATTAAATAAATTATCATAATAACTATCTTTAAATTTATTATTCATCCATTCATTATAATATTTTTGAACAATTGAATTTAAAGTTTTATCACTACCTAAATTAATATAATAATAGTTATTCAAATCATCAATATGATAAATAATTTTAAAACTATTAGCTAGAATTTCATCCACATATTCATTAAGTGGCACAAGTATATATTTAACTTTATCATTTTTTAAGTTATCAATAAGTGCTTCTTTATTTTCTGATCCTTCAAAGTTAATACTTGTTTTATGATTTGCAGTTAATCTTCCAATTCCATCGGCTAAACCACCAACAGTTTGTCCATTTAAATCTAATAAACTATTAATACTACTATATTCTTTACCTACTATTACAAAATGATCTTTAAATATTAATAAATCATTTTGATCCATACTTTTATTTACTACAAAACCAAGGCCATTTTCTTCATTTAAAGATACGACATTTTTATTAATCTTCATTTCATTATCTTGAGCAAGGCCATTTAAAAAGTCATAAAAAACTCCTTTACCAGATGCAGCAAATACATTTAAATCATTAGGTATATTAAAAGTAATCATTGAAGATTTATTTTTATTTAACCATTCTTTTTCGGTTAAATTTAACTTATTAGCATTATAAAAAACTTTATAATAAATAAATATTCCTAAAGAAATAAAAAGTATACTTAATAATATACTAATTATTATTTTTTTAATTTTTTTCATTAGTCACCATTTACTTTCGTCCAAGATATAATAGTCTTATCACTCTTTTTATAACCCATAATTGGGAAGGCACTATTTTCATCAGGTGTTGTTAATGCAAAGGCATAATTAATATCATAGAAATTCTTTTCATCTTCAGTAAATTTCTCTAAGGCTTTAATTGCTAAACTTTGAGCATCATCAACTTTACCACCATTTAAATATACATTTATATATATTATTTTGCCTTTAATATTAATACTTGCTTTATCAACTTTTTCTTCACTTGTGATAAAAGATATAATTTCATCTTTATGTTCTTTAGTTATTTCAACATTTTCAATGCCATTTAATCTGCTTCCATATGAATCAGTTTTAGTTTGATTTAAGAAAAACATAAAAAATGCAAGCGCGATTAATAGCAAGCAAAATAAACTCACTCCCATTAAAATACAATAAATACGATTGTTTCGATAGAACCCCTTTAATTTTTTCATATATTCCACCTCGCAATAATATTATACAATACATAGTGTTTTAATTCAAACAAAACAAAAGTTCTAGAATTGATTCAATAATTCTAAACATTCCTTCAATATCAACAACATCAGTCATACGATATTTACCATCTTGAGCTTTTAATTTCAAACCGTTACAATTTGTAACGGTTTCATTTCCCTCATCTTTGAGCCTTTTTTTAAGTACTCTCCAATACACTTGAGGATTTTTGCTTTCAGCTAAAACGCTCACTATATCTACGACACTAATATAGTATTTTTCTTTTTCAGCATCCCAAACTGTTCTAATTGTTTCATTGTTAAATAATTTATTAACTAAATGCATTTTATCTTGATTCATTCCTATTCCCCTATCATTCAATAAAATATTTTAATTATCACCATGATATAAACTATTATAGCAAAAATAAAATTCAGCCAATAAAAAGTTAACGATTTTCTCATTAACTTTTATTTAGCATATCTTCAAAGTCTTCTTCACTCCATATTGGAATGCCCAGTTCCTTTGCCTTATCATACTTACTTCCAGGATTTTCTCCTACTAATACTGCATCAGTATTTTTAGATACAGTACTACTCCATTTACCACCATTAGTTTCAATTAAAGCCTGTATTTCATCACGAGAATAATTCTTTAATGTTCCTGTAACTACTATTTTTTTGTTTAAAAGATTAGGGTTTTCCACAGTCATCGCACCTAAATAAGTCATATTTACACCTATCTCTTTTAAATTATTAATCAAATTTATATTATCTTCATTTGTAAAGAAATCTCGAATATTTTTAGCAAGCACTGGTCCAATATCAGAAATATTAGTTAATTCTTCATAACTAGCATTTATTAAATTATCTAGATTGTAATATTTTTTAGCAAGTACTTTAGCATTTTTCTCACCAATACCAGCAATACCAATTGCAAAAAGAAGCTTTTCTAAAGAATTATTTTTAGACTTTTCTATTGTTTCAAGTAAATTATTAACACTTTTATTACCAAAACCTTCAAGTTCAATAAGTTCTTCCTTTTTATTTTTTAAATTATAAATATCGGGAATACTTTTAATAATACCCATATTATAAAAGTCTTCAACAATTCTTTCGCCTAATCCTTCAATATTCATAGCTTTTCTATCTGAATAGTGAATTAGGGCTTCAATACTTCTTGCCGGACAATTATCATTTGGACATTTTAAATCAATACCAGACTCACTTCTAACTAACGGCGTATTACATATTGGACAAGCATCTGGCATAACAAATTCTCTTTCACTACCATTGCGGTCTTTTATAACTGGTCCAACTACTTCAGGAATTACATCTCCTGCTTTTCTAACTAAAATGTTATCTCCAATTAGTAAGTTTTTATCCTTAATATATTGCTCGTTATGAAGGGTTGCTCTTCTTACCGTTGAGCCCATTACTTTAACTGGATCAAAAACTGCATTAGGTGTTATTTGACCAGTACGACCTACTGTACATATTATATCTGTAAGTTTACTTTTAACTTCTTCAGCTGGGAACTTATAAGCAATTACCCATCTAGGATATTTAGCAGTAGCGCCTAGTTCTCTTTGCATATGGATATCATTAACTTTAATAACAATACCATCAATATCGTATGGAAGTTCAAAACGATGTTCTGTCCAATAAGCAATATAATCTAATATTTCACTAATATTATGTACAAGTTTAATATTAGAGTTAACTGTTAAACCTAACTCTTTCATATGATTTAATGTTTCAAAGTGAGTTAGTTTATCAGTATCAGGCACATGATAAAAGAATGCATCTAAACCTCTTTTTTTCGCAATATTAGAATCTAATTGTCTAATAGAGCCTGCTGCAGCATTTCTAGGGTTTTGAAATAATGGTTCACCATTCTTTTCTCTTTCAGCATTAAGTTTATTAAATGAAGCTAGTGGCATATATATTTCTCCACGCACTTCAATAGTTTCATTATTTTTAAGTCTCATTGGAATACTTTTAATAGTTTTAACATTATGAGAAATATCTTCTCCAACAGTTCCATTACCTCTTGTTGCTGCACTTTTAAAGATTCCATTTTCATATTGAATAGATACAGCAAGTCCATCTATTTTAAGTTCACAAACATAATTAGGATTAGGAAATTCTTTTCTTATTCGCTCATCAAAAGCCACAATTTCTGATTCATTAAATACATCAGCAATTGAAAACATTGGTACTTTATGAGTTACTTTTTGAAATTCACTAATAACTTCCCCACCAATTTTTTCTGATGGTGAATCAGCTCTTTTAATCTCTGGATATCTATTTTCAATATCAATAAGTTCACTCATTAGATTATCATATTCTCTATCAGTTAAGGTTGGATTATCTAATGTATAATACTCATAATTAGCTTGTTCAATTAATTCTATTAACTCATCATAACGTTCTTTCATCTTGTCACCCTCTAGTTATTATTATACAAAAAAAGAAGATTTTTATAAAGATTTTTATCTCCTTTTAAGATTATTATTTACGATATTTTCTTAATGCTTTTATGATTTTTCATAAGTTTTTTAATGCCAGTTTTAAAGGCTACTTCAATTAAAGAACCTTCTACTTTAGTAACTGCACCAATTCCATATTGTTCATGCTCAATGACAGAACCTTTTACAATATCATTATTATCTTCTGTATACATTTCTTCTTTTACAGTAAACTTTAATTCTTTTTCTTCTTTTTCATTTTTTTCTAGTAATTTAGAATCTATTTCCGAAATAAATCTTGATGGCATATTGATATTATCTTTACCATAAAGCATTCTTCTTTTAGCATTAGTTAAATATAATCTATCTTTGGCTCTTGTAATACCTACGTAACATAGTCTTCGCTCTTCTTCTAAGTTATTTTCCATAATAGACATATTATGTGGAAATATTCCTTCTTCCATACCAACTAAGAAAACTACTGGAAATTCTAACCCTTTAGCACTATGTAAAGTCATTAATGTTACAGCATTACCATCTTCCGTATGATTAGAAATATCAGATATAAGTGATACTTCTTCTAAAAAATCACCTAAATTAACTGAACCTGTTCTTTCTTCAAAAGATGCCGTAATTGATTTAAATTCCATTAAAAACTCTAATCTTGTTTCATCTTCAATAGATTTACTAGATTCTAATTCTTTTTTAATACCTGTTTTTTCTAAAATTTCATCAATTAATTCGGTTAAAGATAAACTATCACTTTTCTTAATTAAATCTTCAATTAAAGATTTAAATTCTAATTCTTTTTTAGAAGTTAATGCTTCAAACATTGAAATATTTTCTTCATTTGCTCTTTTTTCAATATCTTGAAGCGCTACATCTCCTATCCCTCTTTTAGGTACATTTATAATTCTTCTTAAACTTATTTCATCATTAGGATTATAAATAAGTCTTAAATAACTAATTAAATCTTTAATTTCTTTACGATTATAGAAATAATAACTACCAAATACTTTATAAGGAATACCTTTAGAAATAAACACTTCTTCTATAACTCTAGATTGACCATTGGTTCTATAAAGGATAGCAAAATCTTTATAATCATAACCTTTAGTTAATAAATCATTTATTTCATCTATCACAAGTGCGATTTCATGCTTTTCATCATAACTACGTAAATACTTAATCTTTACTCCTTCTCCTTTATCAGAATAAAGTCGTAAATCTTTTCTTTCCTTATTATGCTTAATTACTTCATTTGCTGCTTCTAGTATTGTATTAGTACTACGATAATTATGTTCAAGTTTTATAACTTTAGCATTTTTAAAATCATTTTCAAAATTAACGATATTACGATAATCAGCTTGTCTAAAAGCATAAATGCTTTGGTTCATATCACCTACTACAAAAATATTTTTATATTTATTTGATAGCATTACTGATAACTTATATTGTACTGGATTAGTATCTTGATATTCATCAATTAAAAGATATTTATATTTATCTTGATAATGCTCTAATATTTCTGGATATTTTTCAAATAATCTAACTGGTAAAAGCAATAAATCATCAAAATCTACTGAAGCATTTTCAATTAATTTTTTATTATACTTATGATATATTTGAGCCACTATTTTATCCATTGTCGTATTAAATAATTTATCTATTTCAATATCACTAAGCATTTGATTTTTAATAAAACTAATTCTATTTCTAATATAAGAAGGACTATACTGCTTAGGGTCTAAATTTAAATCTTTAAGGATTTTTTTAATCATTACTAAGGCATCATCACTATCAATTATTGTAAAATTACTTGGTAAATTTAAATAAGTACTATTCTCTCTAATTATACGAAGCCCAAATGAATGGAAAGTTCCTATAAAACTACGAGGATCTTCTATAAGTAAATTAACTCTATCACGCATTTCTTTAGCCGCCTTATTAGTAAATGTAATTGCTAATATATTATAATCTGGAATGCCTTGCTCAATTAAATAGGCAATACGATGAGTTAATACTTTAGTTTTACCAGAACCAGCTCCTGCCATTACTAATACTGGTCCATCTATTTGTTTAACTGCTTCGATTTGTTCTTTATTTAAATTATCTAAAATATTCATAATTGCCTACTTTCTACATGTAAAATTATTATATCAAATATTTAAAATTTGTTAAACATTTATTCAAACTTTTGTACTACTTTTTGACACAAAATAAAAGAGCATCATAATGCCCTTATTTATAAAGAACTTGTAATACTTTATAATTTTTTAAATTAAAATTACTAAAATATTCTTTAACTTCTTCATTATCGTTTGATAGATATTTAATGGTAAATTTACCAAAAGATTTTTCTTCTAATTTAGGATAATTACTAACAAAATTATTATAATCTTTTTCATAGAAGTATTTAATTAGAGTAAGCAAATTACTATAAGCCCTATCACTAAATCCTTTTCTTTCAGCAAAAATTATATCTGATTCATTTATATCACCTTTAACATAATAAACAAAATTACCTTTAGTTCCAAAACCTGAAGTACTTTCTTCTTCATTATCAAACTTTTCAAAGAATTCTAAATCTTTTTCTGTAATATTCATTTGTTTTAATAAAGGTTCCATATCAAACTTATTTACACTTAAAGAATATTTTGTTTTACCATTTTCTTCACTATGTTTTACATAATCACTTTTTAAGTTTTCTGTAACTACTCCATTTATATATGGACTTATAGCATCAGAATCCATTCCATTTATTTCAGCAATAGCTTCTGCAAGTTCCATAAATAAAATTGCTCCATATGTATCATTTTCATTAGTTTCAACAGAAAGAAAACCATCTTTTAAAACAAATTCGTGAGTTTCTTCAGCAAAATCATTATTAACTTCAATTGTTAAAACATTTTTATTAACATTTTCTTTAAAATTACCTATAGCTTTTAATTCTTTATAAGATGTTAAATTATTTAATTTATTTACTATATTTTTTAAAGTTTTAGCATCTTTATTACATCCAGTTAAAGAAAATAAAGCTCCTATCATAATTAAACTTAATAATACTTTTTTCATTTTTTACCACCTTCTATAAATATTTATT
>CACZQI010000064.1 GCA_902783345.1 uncultured Erysipelotrichaceae bacterium | reverse complement strand
ATATATTGCATCTCTAAAGATATCATTTTTTATTATTACCCCAGAAAATGTATTTTTATCTTTCATAACTACAATGCTACTAAAACATATATTATCATATGGTGCATAACTATTTGCAAGAAGTCTTTCTAATTCACTAACCATCTAAGCCTCCAAATCAAAAGCATAAGGACATAATTCACTTACTGTAAACTCTTTAACTTTTCCATTTTTATTATAACAGAATATTTTAGCATCACTATTAAAATGCTCAAAAATAAGTTCACGACATAAGAAACAAGGAGTGCAGTAAGCTTTACCACTACCTAAAATATGTAATTCTTTAAAGTCTTCTTTTTTATATCCTTCACTTATAGCGGCTCCAATTGCTACTTGCTCAGCACATAATCCACTTTTACTACTAGGGTTTTCTATATTAACGCCAATAAATTCTTGATTATTATTACATACTAAGATAGCAGCAACTTTATATTTTGAAAGTGGTGAATATGAGTTTTTAATAACCATTTTTAAATTATCATACATTATATCACCCCTATAACTATTAAAAATTTAGGAATAAAAATAATTAAACCAACTAATGCTGCAACAATTGCCAAAACCATTACAAAGGAAGCAGATACATCTTTAACAAGTGCTGCTGCCTCACTTTTTTCTTTACATACAATATCAACTAAGTTTTCAATTGAAGTGTTTAGTAGTTCCGCTCCTAAAACTAAACCAATAGCAAATAATAAAACAATCCACTCTAAAGGAGAAACTTTAAATAAAAATCCAAAGATAATAACAAGCACGCTAATTATAACATGAATTTTCATATTTGATTCTTCTTTAAATGACTTTTTAAAACCTGCAAATGCATAACCAAAACTCTTTGATAATCTTTTAATCGACAATGCCTTTTTCATTTAATATCTCCTTTTGTAAATCAAACATTTCTTTTTCTTCTTTTTCTCCTAAAGTGTGATCATAACCAAGTAAATGTAAAAGCCCATGAACTGCTAAAAATGATAGTTCTCTTTTTTCACTATGGCCATACTCTTTAGCTTGCTCTATCATTTTAGGAATGCTGATATAAATATCACCTAATACGTTTATTGGACCAGGAAATTCCCCATTATCATTTAAAGCAAAACTTAATACATCTGTAGTTCTATCAATATTACGATATGTTTTATTTAAAGTATGAACTTCTTCATCATCAGTTAATATTACACTAAAAGTAGCATTTAAAATATTTAATTTTTCTAAAGTATAACTTAAGACTTCATTTAAATAATCAAAATCTTTATACCCATATTTATCTATAATATCAAACACTAAATCACTTCCATATTTCTAATATATTCAACTAAATATTACAATATAATTTTATCATTTAAAAATGTATTATTCAATATGCAAAAAGTTTGCAATAGAATGCAAACTTTTATTAATTTTATACTACTCCATATAAATTAAGAATTATAAATGTAAGGACAATAATAATGATAATGCATATTAAATTTAATAAAAGATTATTTTTATAAATATCACCATATTTATGAAAGATTTTCTCGGTAATATAATATATTAAATAACCAAAGGCTCCACCAATTAAATTTAAAATAATATCATCTACATCAAAAGAACGTCCTATTCCCATTTGAATTATTTCAATAGTTAAACTAGTTATAAAAGTAACAAGTAATGGATAATACCACTTTTTATTAGCCTTAATGTAATACGATGTAAAGTAACCAAAAGGTACAAATAAAATAATATTACCAATTACATTACGATAAAATAATTTACTAGTTAATTGATATCTAAATATTTCTCTAAATGGTATAAAATTATTACTAAATGATTCAAAGTCATTAGTAGTAACAAGTTCAAATAATAAAACAATATAAATAATAAAGCATAAACTAATAAGTTCTTTATAGATATGGATTTTTTTATGATTAACTAATGTGTGAACTAATCTTAAAGTAATTAAAACAACACATATTAAAATAATCATTGGCCATAAATCTACTATTGTATTAATTGCTTTTTGCGGTATCATTTTTCTCACCACCATCAATATATTCATATTTATTTATAAGCTCATTCGTTATAACAAATATTCTATAATCTATTGTACTATTATTTACCGACTTTTTCAAAACTTTTTGACTAATAATCTGT
Source organism: uncultured Erysipelotrichaceae bacterium (assembly GCA_902783345.1). The sequence continues at coordinate 11,677 of CACZQI010000064.1, read as the reverse complement.
CCGTTTTCTTTTAACTTTTCAGTGAAACTTTCTTTAATTAAGTTAAATGCTTCATTATCTAATTCTTTTTCCGTATATTTAATTTTCTTAATTTTATATTCAACTTCTTTATATATTTTTATTTTAAAACCTAAAATTTTTAATTCTTTAATATTTTCTTGTCTAAATAAAGGATATTTATTTTTAAAAAATATTTTATTATTAATACTTATATTATATCTAGATTTACCAGTATCTATTCTTATATCTTTTTCATAAGGCACTTTTACTTCACTTTCATACCAAACATCACCATAAACTATGCCTTTAGATGCAACATAACCTTTTACTTCATCATAAAGATTAATGTAACCACTAATTAAAACATCACCTTTTTTTACATAATCACCACTACGAACTAATACATCACCACTTGTTGCGATTATTTTCGTTATATAAGCATCTTTCCCCGCAACAATATTCCTTGGCTTTATCTCTTCTTCTTTTTCGTTTAAGATGCGCTCTTCAATATGAACAATATAACTCATCCCTTTTCTGGTTATACTCATCCATTCTAAATAATTACGATTATCATTCAAAATATCATTTTTAATTTTCTCTAGTTCTTCAAAACTATAAGCTAAACTATATTTTTCAATACCATGATTTTTAAGTTCATTTGAAACTAGATTTCTAACTCTTTTATTTTCATGAATAACATCTATTTTAACAATATAACTAGTAAGTATGTCCATTAATATAAAACAAAATAATAGTAAAATATAAACATAAGTATATTTTTTTAGATGTAGTTTTATTCCATTTATCCCTTCATACTTAATTATTTTAATATTTGAATAATAATTTAATTTCTTTATTCTTTTATAATCTTTAATATCTATTTTGCAATTAAGCGTATCATCACTTAAATAATTAATATTACTTATATTTATATTATAATTAATACACTTATTTATAAATCTTTTAAGATTACCTTCTACATTTATTATAATCTTATTATTCATAACTTACTCCACTAATAAGACCACTAATTAATAACTCTTTATTTTCCATTTTTTTAATATGTAAATTTGTACCCTTAATTTTTAAATTAAAATCATTTATTTTAACTAAAATAATATCATTATTAAAACTAATTATTTCAGTATAATTATAAATATAAATATTATTTTGATACATACAGATATAATAATCTTTATTTCTTAAAGCATTAGAAAAAATCTCAAGCATTATATCACCATTTAATTATATGCTCGAGATTTTATTTTAAGTAAATTAACTTATAATTTTTTCTTTAAAACTCTACCTGTTTCTTCCATATAGCAGTTAATTACTGCATCAAGTGTATATGGAGCATGTAAAATAATTTGTTTATTTGAATCATACATTCCGCAAACTATTTGTCTAAAATCAGCGCCATTTAGCATTCCTACTACACCAGTCCCTATTGCGATTGTAGCAATTGGTTCGTTAGTTGGTATTTTATCAAAACAATTTTTAATTATTTCTCTTTGATTTTGCCAACCAGAATTTAATGAGTGGCAAACTAATGCATGATATGTAGTATCGCCAATCGTTTTTGATAAAACGCTGCCTAATTCTTGCTTACCACAATATTTAAGTTCTGGCCAGTATAGATTTGCAATCTTACCAGCAAAACCAAAATCATTAAATCCTTCTGTATTTGTGCCAAAAGCAATATGAGCGCATTTAGTTTTTAAAACATCATCATTTATTGTTTTAACAACCATAATAAAACCTCCTTATTTTTTTATTTTAACTTTTCCGTTAAGATTTGTTTAGCAATAACAGGATTAGCCTGCCCTTTAGTTTGTTTCATAACTTCCCCAATAAAGAAACCAAATAGATTAGTTTTACCATTATGATAATCTTCTATAAGCTTTGGATTACTATTTAAAATATTATCAATAATACCTTCTAGTTCACTGGAATTATCCATTTGTTTCATATTATGTTTTTTCATTAAAGCACTTGGTTCTTCTTGTTCTTCTAAAACATAATTAAATAATTCTTTACCTTGTTTTGAAGATATCTCGCCACTATTAATTTTATCAATAATAAATTTTAATCTTTCTGGGGTTACAAAAAAGTCTTTTATAGTCATAAATTCTTTATTTAAATAACCAATAATATTAGTAGATAGCCAGTTAAATGCTACTTTAGGATTAATACCTAAATTAATGCATTCTTCATAATAATTACTTAAATCAAAATCTTTAACAAGTATTCTTGCTTCATTTTCACTTAAACCGTAAAGAGTAATATATCTTTTAAGTCTTTCATTAGGAAGAGTTGGTATTTCCTTTTTTATTTCTTTAACCCAAGATTCATCTATTTTTATTAGCGGAATATTAGGTTCTGGCATATATTTATAATCTACGGCATTTTCTTTAGTTCGCATTCTAATTGTTGACTTAGTATCTTCATCAAATCTTCTAGTTTCTTGAACTAAAGTTTCGCATCCAGTTTCATAGGCTTTAATTTGCCTTTTTACTTCATAATCTACTGCATCTTCTACATATGATATTGAGCCAATATTTTTAATTTCAACTCTTGGAGTAATAAATGCTCCTGTTTCATCTTTTAAATTAATATTAACGTCACATCTCATATGGCCTTTTTTCATATCAGCATCAGAAATATCAGCATATTTTAAACTATTAGCTAAAAATTCTAAAAAGCAAGCTGCTTCTTTTCCTGAATGAATACAAGGCTCAGTTACCATTTCAATTAATGGTGTACCAGCTCGGTTATAATCAATTAAAGTATAATAGTCATAATGGTCCATTGAGGCTGTATCTTCTTCTAAATGTATATCATGAATATCTACCGTAAAATCATGACCACCTTCATATAAATCTACTTTACCATTTATTCCAATCGGCTTATTTACTTGTGTAATTTGAAAGCCTTTAGGAAGATCAGGATAGTAATAGTTCTTACGGTCAAATGATAATACATCTGGAACCTCACATCCTAAAATTAAACTCATCTTTATAGCTTTTCTAACAGCTTCTTTATTTAAAGAAGGCATAATACCAGGAAATGATAAATCTATTTCATTAATATTTTCATTAGGAGTGCTTGAATAAGCATTTTTACTTGGGCTAAATACTTTAGAATTAGTCATAATTGCTGCATGAATTTCTAGCCCAATAACGATTTCATATTTATTCATAAGCACCACCCTTAAATTTTATTTCTTTTTCTAAGGCATAAGCAATATTTAAAACTTTGGCATCATCCATAACTTTACCGGTAATATTAATACCAAGTGGTAAATTATTTATTAAGCCTGCTGGAATTGTAATTGAAGGATATCCTCCAAAATTAGCAATGGCTAAATGATTTTCTAAAACTGCTTCATTAGTTAAAACTTCAGTTTGGCCATCAAATTTAGGAGCTGGCCCACCAGTAGCAAGAGTTAAAAATCCATCATACTGGTTAAATAATTCATTAAATTTATCAATAATAAGCCCACGAACTTTACAAGCATTTAGATAATATCTATCTTGGTTTTCTTTTTGTAAAACATAAGACCCAATTACAAGTCTTCTTTTAATTAAAGAACTAAAACCATGAGAGCGATAATCTTTAACCATATCATTAATATTATTACCGCTTCCTCTTGGGCCATAAATAATGCCGGTATACATTGATAAATTACTAGTTGCTTCTGCGCAACTTATAACTTGATATGTTGGCTGAATGGCATTAAGAATCTTTTGGTCCATACTTTCAGCAATGATTTGTATTCCTAACTTTTTAGCTTTATCTATAATTTCGTTAAATAGTTCAATGGATTTTTTTAGTTCTTCTGAAGGATTTTCATAACTTCGAATATCACATATTTCTTTAAGATAAAATAATCTCATACCTTCAACTTTACAATTTAATTCTTTGGCAAAATCATCCATTTTAGGAAGGGCCGTCATATCTTTACCATCTGGTCCTTTTATTTCATCAACTACTATTGCTGCATCTTTTACTGAATTGGTAAAAACACCAACATGATCTAGTGATGATGCAAAAGGTAAAACTCCATATCTTGGAATAACACCGTATGTTGGTTTATATCCAACTATTCCGCAAAATGATGCCGGTTTTCTTACACTATCACCAGTATCTGTTCCAAGAGCAAATACTGCAGCACCGGTTGCAACTGCTACTGCTGAACCAGCAGAAGACCCTCCTGCTTCACGATTTTCATCATAAGGATTACGAACAATTCCAGTATGACAAGTTGTACCAGTTCCACCTAAGCCAAATTCATCACAAGCACTTTTACTAATTAATACAGCGCCACATTTTTTAAGCCTTTCAATGACAGTTGCATCATAAAAAGGAATATAATCTTTTAAAGCATTAGATGAACCAGTTGTAAGTATGCCTTTAGTCGAAAATAAATCTTTAGCCGAATATGGAATGCCAGATAATATATTTTGGCTATTTTTAGGAATTTCTGGATTATCAATAATTGTTACAAAAGCATTGCACTTTTTATTAACTTCTTTAGATAATTCTATTTTCTCTTTGGCTAAGTCTTCACATTTTAATTTATTATCTAATAAATCTTTATGTAGTTTTTCTATCTCCGTCATTACTCCACCACCTTTGGCACTCTAATTTCACGGCCTAATTTATCTTTAGTATTGGCTAAAGCATCATCAATATCTACTGAGGCACTTATCTCATCTTCTCTTAAAGTAGCTGTGAACATATTAAATGGCCTAAAAACTGGCTCAATTTCACTTAAACCTTCAATTTCATTAATTTGATCAATATTTTTATCAATAATATCAAATTCATCTAAAATCATATTTGCTTCTTCATTAGTTAAACCAATTAAAAGTTTATCAGCATATTTTATTATTTCTTCTTTACTAAACATAAGCGCCTCTAATATTCACATGAACCAGGAGTTCTAGGGAATGGAATAACATCACGAATATTTTCAATTCCTGTTAAATACATAATAAGTCTTTCAAATCCCATACCAAAACCAGAGTGATATACTCCACCAAATTTTCTTAAATTTAAATACCATTCAATTTGCTCTTTTTTAACATTATGTTTCCTAATTTGTTCATCTAAAATATTAAGATCAGTTTCTCTTTCAGATCCACCCATAAGTTCTCCTGAACCTGGTACTTCTAAATCAACTGCTGCCACTGTTTTACCATCTGGATTAACTTTCATATACCATGCTTTAATATCCCTTGGCCAGTTATATATGAAAACAGGACTATTAAAGTGCTCTGTTAGCCATTTTTCATGTTCTTTAGCAATATCGCCTTCATAATCAGGAGTAAATTCCCATTTTACATCTGCCTTTAAAAGTAGTTCAATTGCGTCATGATGCGTAATACGAACAAATGAAGAATTTACTAACTTTTCTAACTTTTCTTTTAATCCATTAGATACATTTTTATCTAAAAATTCAATTTCTAATGGGGCTTTTTCTAAAACATATTTAACAACATATTTAAGCATTTCTTCTTCAGCATTCATTAAATCTTCTAAATGCATAAAAGCCATTTCTGGTTCAATCATCCAGAATTCATTAGCATGCGTTTTAGTATTAGAGTTTTCTGTTCTAAAGGTTGGCCCAAAAGTATAAATCTTTTTAAATGCCATCGCAAAAGCTTCACCATGAAGTTGACCTGAACCAGTTATATAAGTGCTTTTGCCAAATAAATCTTTAGTAAAATCAACTTCTTTTTGATCATTTAAAGGTACATTTTTTAAATCAAATGTTGTTACTTTAAACATTTGATCTGAACCTTCACAATCAGTATTTGTTAAAAGTGGCGTATGAACATATACATAATTATTATTTTGAAAATATTCATGAATACCCATAGCAGCAACACTTCTAATTTTAAATACAGCCCCAAAAGTTCTAGTTCTAGCTCTTAAATAAGCTTCTTTTCTTAAAAATTCCATTGTATGTCTTTTAGGTTGAATTGGATACTCTGCAGGGCAAGCTCCTAAGAGAGTAATTTCATCAGGTTTTAATTCATATTCTTGTTTACCATTAGAGTTGCAAAGTTCACCTTTAACTTTAATAGCAGAACCAGCTAATAAGTGGCTTACTTCTTCAAAATTAGCAAGTTCTTTGGTATAAACAATTTGCAGAGTTTTAATACTTGTACCATCATAAAAGTCAATAAAGCCAAATTCTTTTTGATTACGATTATTTCTAATCCAACCTTCAATTTCTACTTTATCACCTATTTTTTTAGTTTTAAATAAATCGGCTAAATCCATTAATCTCTCTCCTATCTATGGCTCTAATCTATTAGGTCCACGGAAAATAAACATTTCTTCTTTTAAACTTGGAATACCTAATAAAAGCATTGTAAGTCTATCTACGCCAATGGCAAATCCACCATGAGGAGGGCAACCATACTTAAAGAAATTTAGATAGAACTCAACATCTTTACCTAAGCCTTTTTCTTCACATTGATTCTTTAATACATCATAACGATGCTCTCTTTGGGCTCCAGTAGTAATTTCAGTACCACGCCAAATTAAGTCAAAACCTTCTGGAACATCATCTTTTCTCATATGATAGAACGCTCTTTTAGTTTTAGAAAAGCCAGTTACAAAAATAAATTCATGACCATACTCCTCCATTGCATATTTAGCAGTTAAATTTTCAGCTTCAGCATTCATATCTCCTACATCAAATTCAGGAATTTTATAGCCATATCTTTTTTCTAGTTCTTTATATAAATCTCCTAATTTAATGCGTGGAAATGGTTTTTTAGGTATTACAACTTCTTGATTAAATAATTCTTTAATCTTATCCCCATATTTTTCTTTGACTTTAGATAAACCAGCAATAAGTAAATCTTCTTCAAAATCCATAACATCTTCATATGAATCGATATAAGCAAATTCAATATCAAATGAAGTAAATTCTGTTGTATGTCTATTAGTATTAGAATTTTCAGCTCTAAAAGCAGGCGCTACTTCAAATACTTTTTCAAGTCCACTTGCAATAGCCATTTGTTTATAAAATTGAGGGCTTTGAGCTAGATATGCTTTACCATCAAAATATTTTACTTCAAAAACACTGGAACCTGATTCAGATGCGGTTTTAATTAGTTTTGGAGTATGTATTTCTGTAAAATGCTCTTTGTAGCAGTGCTCTCGCATACCTTCAACAAAAGCTGATTGAACATTTAACATTAACTGATTTTTATCACTTCTTAAATCTAACCAACGATAATCAAGTCTTGTATCAATATTAGCATTATCTTCTAAAGGTGATGCATCAGCCATAGATAATATTTTTACATCAGTAGGAATAAATTCTTTACCACCTTGTTTAACATATTCAGAATATAACATTTCACCAATAAATTCTAAAACTGAACCTGCAATTACGCCTTCTAATTTTTGACATATTTCCGCATTCTTTTCTTTATCTATTGATATTTGAATAAATCCAGAACGGTCTTTCAAAATTACAAATACCATATATTTAGTATCTCTTATTTTGCTTGCAAAGCCAGATATTCTGGCACTTTCTTTTTCTTTTAATTCATTAATTAATATTCTTTTCATATTTGCTCCTATCATTTTTTAATTAATTTTTTCTCATTATTTTTTTGATTAACTTTAAGCTTAATACCTTCATAATAAGGAGTATCTTCATCAAAGCAATATCCTACTCTATGAACGCCTCCAACATATTTAAAGTTATTTAATTCATAACCATAATGGTTTACATAATCCTCTAAAGCATTTTTGATATCACTTTCGGTTAACATATATCTTATATCTTTTTTTAAGCCATCATAATCTAAATGCTCAGTTAGATAAAATGATATTTTTGGGTTTCCCTTAAAATCAAGATACATTTCTTCATCTATTGAGACACTATAATTCTTTCCCTTACCAAAATGGTTAACTAAAGCATCCTTTACTTCATCAGGGTTTAAATAAATTGTTTCATTTTTTGGCTTTTTCATTCCACCTGGTAAACTAAACATACCTTCTTCATACAACATTTCATATTTTTCTAAAAGTTCTTTTCTAGTTTTACATTTACTTACAACATCTTCAGTAAATGATAAAACATCTTCTAATGTATAAAAATTAAAAACAAGCGTTTCCATATTTCTATCAGTAACAACTAATTGATAATAAATAAATTTATCGTTTTTTAATACTTTAATATTCGCATGTAAATTTAAAAGCGAAATACTTAAATTATTACCACTAACAAACCAATGGTCTAAATTAATACTTTTCATAGTTTCCCCCTAACTATGCATATCTAAATAGTCAACTAAATCATTAATATTAACTTTTTCTTCTTCTTTAGTTAAATTATCTTTAACATTTACCATATTTTGCTCTAAATCTTGATCATTTAAAATTATTAAGAATTTAGCTTTAAATCGATCAGCAGACTTAAATTCTCCTTTTAATCCTTTATTAAAATAATCAGTCTCACAAATAAATCCATTTAATCTTAAATTTTGTAATAAATATAATGCTGTATCTTTTTCGGTTTCAGATACATACATAATATAAGCATCAATGTCATCCTTTACAGGTACATTTATTTCGGCTTCTTCAATAGCCAGCATAGTTCGATCATATCCCATGGCAAAACCAACTGCTGGAATATCTGGCCCACCTAATTCTTTAATAAGATTATTGTATCTTCCACCACCACCAAGGGCTAAGCTATAATTACCATTATTTTTAACATATACTTCAAATACAACATGATTATAATAATCTAAACCTCTAACTAAACGTTCATCTTCTTCGTAAGGAATTTCTAATAGGTCTAAGTAATCTTTTAATTTATTATATCTATTTAAGGATTCTTCATTTAAATAATCTACAACTTTAGGGGCATTTTTAATCACATCACTATCTTCATCAACTTTACAGTCTAAGATACGAAGTGGATTTTTATTAAATCTTTCCCTGCAATCTTCACAAAGTTCGTTTAAATGTGGTTTTAAATATTTAACTAAAGCTTCTCGATAATTATCACGTGATTCAACATCACCTAAAGAATTTATTTTAATAATAGCATCAAGCCCTAGTAAACTATAAGTTTGATAAGCAAGCGATATAATATCAGCATCGGCTAAAACATCATCAGAACCAATAAACTCTGCTCCAAATTGAGTAAATTCTCTATTTCGCCCTGATTGTGGTCTTTCATAACGATACATCTTTTCATTATAAAAAACTTTAACAGGTTCCGTCATATTACCATATAGTTTATTTTCAATAAACCATCTAACTACTCCAGCTGTTCCTTCTGGTCTTAATGTAATATTACGCTCTCCACGGTCTACAAAATCATATGTCTCTTTTTTTACTACATCACTAGTTTCACCTACTGTTCGATGAAATAGTTCCGTTGCTTCAAAAACTGGTGTTTCAATATAATTGTAATTATATTTTTCGCACACATCCCTAATTATAGAGTTAATATACTCTCTTTTTTTAGCTTCAATTCCACTAATATCATAAGTCCCTTTTTGTTTAGTAATCATTTTATCAATCCTTTCATATAAATAAAAGCACAAATAACTATAAGGACGAGATTAACCCGCGGTGCCACCTTACTTCATTTGCGCTTTAGTATCCTTATCGCGAATAACACGTTTACATCATCAAAGAAGTGTCTTAAATTTACCATTTATAGATATTTCCACCAGCCATATCCTCTCTATAATAAATAGGGTTAAATTCTTCGTTTCTTCTAGTAATTTACACTCATTATTTTAACTTTTTTAATATTAATTGTCAATCAATTTTTTTAACTTATTTCCTCAAGTTTAATTGCTCTTTCGTGTTTAATTTCTTCCCATTTTATATCTTTTTTAAATAAACATATAAAGTTAATAGGAAGCCAGCTAAATATAAATAATGGGAAAAAGATAATACCTTTCCAATAAGGCTTTAATTTTTTACCTAATAAAACAACACTTATAAGTGGCAAAGCTATTTGAACTAATAGACCAAATACCCAACTTAAATAATCTTGCTCAATCAAATGGTTGCCAGCAATAAAGTTTGCTATTCTAAAGATTCCTAAATTTAGATAAACTAACACTTGTGCCATTATCCCGCAAAAATTAAAAGCCATATCTATCATTGGAATTTTACCCTTTTTAAAGAAATTCTTAAGTAATGTAAGGGTATATATTTTCATACATTGTAAATTACCAACTGACCATCTTTTTCTTTGTTTCCAAGAAGTTTCAAACTTAACAGGATATTCATCATATGTAATAGCGTCTTCAACGTATAAAATTCTTTCATTTTTAAGAGCACACTGGCCAGTAAATTCCATATCTTCAGTTAAAGTATAAGTATTAAATCCTTCTTCATCAATAATTTCTTTTTTTATCATAAAGCCAGTACCTGTAATAGTTGCATTAGCTTTAAAACCCATTCTTGATCTACAAAAGAATAAGTTTTGAATGTAGTAAAACACTGTATAACTACTACTTACCCAACTATCAGAAGGGTTCTTTGCATCTCTAAAACTACTAGCCACTCTAAAACCATTATTTAAAGCTTTATTCATATGATATAAAAAGTCTGAATGAACAACATTATCTGCATCAAATATTACATAAGCGTCTATTTTTTTATTACTTTTTAATTTATCAAAAGCATATGATAATACTTCCGCTTTAGTTTTAACAGGAATATCGCAATCTATTACCTTTGCGCCATGATTTAATGCTACTTTTTTAGTATCATCAGTTGTATTATTTACAATTACATATGTTGTATATTTTTCTTTATTATAATTTAATTTATTTAAACTATCTATTAAATTTCCGATAACTTTTTCTTCGTTTCGCGCAGGTACAATTATAGCAAAATTATTCTCTTTTTTGCTATCCTTTAATACTTCTTTATTTTTCTTTTCTAAGATTAATCCAAGCATTCCCATAACTACATAATAAGCACCATAGATAAGGGTTATTATTGATATAATTCGATATATTATAAGCACAACTTCCATACTATCATCCTTTTAAATTAACACTATAACCATCTTATCATTAATTACTAAAGCAAGTAAATAGAAATTATAAAAACTTTACAATTTAATAGTATTTTATAGCATCATATTTTTGATAGTTTCCATTGATAAGCCCGTTATTTTATTAATTAAGTCTAGTGATAAATTTTCTTTTAGCATACTTTGCGCAATTTCTCGTTTGCTTTGAACAGCACCTTTTCTGTATCCCCTTTTTTCCGCTCTAATCTCATGCTCAGCTATTTGCAAATTCTCTAATCCTTTTATCTCTTGTTTAGTAAACTTTATGTTCATCTTTATATCTTTAACCTCCTTTATGATTTTCTTTCTTAAATTTTCATCTATTTCTCCATTTAATATATTACCTAGCTCATTTACACTTTCACTTAATAAACTAGCATATATTTTTCCCTTTTTATTTAATTTATCATATTCAGTATATAATAAGTTTTTGTAATATGCAAGTGATATCGTTACTATTTTGATATTTTTCATATATTTTTTATTATTATCTGTATAAATATTTACTGCTTCTCTTCTTCCTCTTTTTATATCTTTCTTATTTCCATTTATATTTATTTGATATATTTGATACTTATTAATTGAATTAGGATT
>CACZQI010000063.1 GCA_902783345.1 uncultured Erysipelotrichaceae bacterium | reverse complement strand
TATTATATAAATAATAATTATTATTAGATGCGTTATAAGCACCACCGGCATATGCTACTTCATCGGCAGTTAAAAGACCAATTTTATAACCATTTAAATTTGTTGATGTTAATTTTGATAAACTATTAGTACAATTTAAACTTGGACCAGCATTAGCGCTCGGCATAAGTCTTCTAGAAGCACTATAATATGTTGCTTCATTTTTAACCCCACTTCCAGTTAAATTACTAAAACTATTTACATTATATGATAAATCACTAACTACGCTTTTATCATTACACCAAATGACATCCGCAAGTAGTAATTTATTCTGATCACTAATTTTTGAATCGTACCACATTTTTAATTTTGCTAAAATATTACTGTCTATATTATTGGCATGATTATCATTATAATTACTTGAACTAGTATTATTACTATATTTATAACCAACATAAGTATTATAATTATTACTGCTATTATAACTTATTTTAAAATTATTAGTGCTATATCTTGCAAAGGCTTTATTTTCACCAGTTTCAGTACATGATGCATTAGATTCATTATATAAAACTAGTTTTATATTACCATTCCCAGTTACTCTAACTATTCGCCAGCACATTCCCGCAAATACTAAATAATTGTTTTGGACATTACCTCTAAAATAATAACTTATTCCATAATCATCAATAGTTGTTCCTATTATTTTTTCATTATTTGAAGATATATTTACTCCTGGATTAGTCATAGGATTTGATACATTTTTATTTTCTTCACCATAAATTAGTCTTCGAATATTTTTAGCATTATAACTATACTCTTTTTGATAATAAGAAAAATTTGTTTCATTATCATATTTAGTTTTAACTAAAACTGTTCTCTCAGCTGTACTACTAACATTTATATTATTTTTTTGCTTGTTTAAATAGTTTATCGTACTACCATCAAATAAAAGTAAGGCATCACTATTAAAAAGCTCTGATAAATTTCTTGTAAAATAATATATTTTATCAATATTTAAATTTCGATATAAGGCTTGTTCTTCTTTAGGTATTATAATTTGTGAGGTACACTTAGCAGTAGAACCAACCAACCCACAATCTCTTTTTAAATAATTACCTCCTAATGAGTATACTTCAACATAATAAGTACTATCTAATATATTTGATGGTTGATAAAATTTATAATTGTTAATTTGATATGCAATATATGTATTTTCGGCTTTATCATTAGTATTATTAGCATTCCTTTTCATAATAAGAGCATATGAAGCATATAAAGATATTAAACCAATCGCTAAAATACTCATTACTATAATTGTTTCAATCATGACAAATCCTTTATTATTTATATTCTTTTTCATAATACCCCCTTATTCAACCACATATGGATTATCTAGGCTTCCATCACCAGCAACTATTTTTGTATTTTGGCTAAGTGCGACAACTGGACGAATACCAACTGAAGTATTAACTGTATTTAATCCAATAGTGCCATTATATCCATCTAATGTATAAACCATATATCTAGATGATGGTGTCAAAAGCCAAGATGAGGCATTATTACTATGACCATATAAATAAAATTTATTATTATTACTACTATATACTCCACCAGCAAATGCAACTTCATCGGCTGTTAGAAGACCAATTTTATATTCTCTTAAACCACTTTTTAATTTGCCATTGCCATTTGTTATATCACTAGCTGTAAACCTTGATAATAAATTACTATCCCCGGATGAAAAACAAACTAAACTTGGAGCAATATTTGCACTATTACCAGCACCATCTATTCTTATTTTTGCCATAAATAGCGAATTATTAAGGCTATATGAGCCAGATATTCTTTTATCATTACACCAAATTACATCAGCAAACTCACTTCTTTGACTTTCAGTAAAAGAATTATCATACCAATCTTTTAAAAATAATAATACTCTACTATCATAGGTATTTGCTTGGGCTTCACTATAACTATTAGAGGCTTTATTTCCATACATATAGCCAACTCCAGCTGACGTATTATATAATCCTGAAACATCATTATATTTGCTTGACCCAGCGGTGGTATATTCACTGCATCCTATTCCATCATCATTTTGTAAAACTATTTTTATGGCGTTATTTCCAGTTATTCTTACTATTCGCCAACATTTACCCGCGAATATTAAATAATTATTTTTAACATCTCCTCTAAAATAATAACTAGTTCCATAATCATCAAAAGTAGTGCGCACTCCTTCATCAGCTAAAGCAACGGCTTTACCTGGATTAGTATAATTTGATTTATTATTATAACCATTTGCTAAAATATTATTAATTAAAGATAATTCCCTAAAACAATTTTCGGTAGAAATAACATAAGGATTTGAATAACTACCATTTCCACCAACTATTTTAATATCAGATGGCAGAGTAATAACTAATCTTACATTAATTGAACTATTAATATCGTAATAATCACCAGTACTTGGATTTATTCGATTATAAGTAGTAGGCTCATTATTATTTAAGGCGACATTTTGAAATTCAGATAATGAGTAAAAATCCCCCGTAGGTTCTTTATATATATAATTATACCAATATTCAGAACCATTAGATTTATTATATAATAAATAATTAACGCTTTCATTGGCATTATCGACATTTAAAAAGTTTTTTAAAACTCTAGTATTTTTAGCATTTTGCTTCATAACATTATACATGTCACTTTTAGTTAATAACCTAACTTTACTTGATAAGCATTCATTATGATAGGTAACAACAACATTTTTTATTTCCGCAAAATCTTTCATTTTATAAATATATTTATTAAAAACAATTCCAGAAGAAACTAGTTCAGTTTCACCATTATTTTTATTATTAAAAACTATCCAATTAATATCTTTAGACTCAACATTTTTATTTTTAACTTCTATTTTAAAGTAGGAACCATACTCAATATCACCAATAGTTTTTTCATTAATATCTTTGCGAATATTTTCATTGGCTTTAGCTATTAAATTTTTATTATATGTGCTTAAAGCAATATAACTAAGAAGGATAGCGCAAAAAACTAAAAAGAAAGAATATATTAATGTTGTGGCAATAAACCCATTATTCTTCATATTATGCTACTCTCCTATTCTCTTATCATTATATAACAAAATGAATTAAAATTAAAGAAAAACCTACTTAAAAATCAGTAGGTTCATCATTTACATTATTTATCTCTTTAGTTTGCATTAAATCTTTTAAAGCATCATCAACACTTGTTGGTTCTTTTTCTTCATCAATAAAGGCTTTATTAGTAGTTACAGTACTATCTAAATCTTCTTTTACAACTTTAGAAGGTTTTTTCTTACCCTTATAAAAGAAGATAAAATATGCTGATAAGGCAATTATTAAGGTACTTATCACTCCAATTATAATAATTAATTTAAGATTATTTTTCTTTTGAGGCTCTTGTTTTTCAATTATAGGCGCTACTTCAGTAGCATTTTCCTCTTCTTTTTTCTCTTCTTCTTTAGTAACTGTAATATTATAGATTTTCTTTTCCATTGTTTCAGCGCTAGTTACAGTAATAGTTATTACATTTTCGCCAACTTCTAATTTGTCATTTCCTTTAATACTAACATCAGCATTAGCATCCTCTGGAGTTGCCACAACTGTTAACTTTTCAGTTTCAAAAGGCACTGTAGCCGTATAATCTAAATTAGATTTATCAAATTTTTCATTAATTTTAACATCTTCTTCAAATGCTAAACTAGAAAGTAAATTTGAGCCATCAGTTGTTGGTCCACGATATATTATAAATTTATATTCATTTTTATTTTTACCATCTTCAGAAGTAAATGTAAAAGTTGCTTCATTTTTACCTTGAGTTAAATTAAGCTTATTTAAAGGATTAGCTGAAGAACAACCTAAAGTACATTCTACTTCCATCTGAACACCAGTTTGTTCAAATTCTGGCGTTATAGTCACTTGTCTAATAGTATCTTTATCAATATATATTTTATATTCTTTAACGTCTTTAGAAAATGCTGGTTTAATGGTACCATAATTTACTTTAAATGTTTTAAGCTCCGCACTAGTATTTAAAGCCCTAGTGGTAGTAGTTATTTGTTTTTTTAACGTTAAAGATAGTGGCATAATTTTAGCTGCTTCTTCTTCAGATAAAGCAGTATCATTTATTTTAACATTAGTAATTGAAAAATCTTCTTTCATATCAATTTCATCTTTATTTAAATTAGTTACATTAAAAGATATAATTGACCCATCAGTAAAATTTTTCTTTGCTTTATTAATAAAAATATTATCTTTATTAATATTTTGCGAATAACCAAATTCATTTTCTAATGGTTTTACAGATAATAAATCTTTATTATAAGCTAAATCAAATTCTACTTGATTAATTTCTTCTTCCCCAACATCTTTAATATTAACTAAAATAACTGCAGAATCAGCATTATTAATAACAGCTTTTTCTTTAGCTTTAATTTCTAATGTTGCAGCGCTTACATTTACAATTAATACTATATTTAATAATAATCCTGTAAATAAATATTTAAATTTCATTAATTAACAACCTCTTTTACTATAAATAATTTTATCATAATTATATATTTTTTCAAGTCTATTTAATTATATCATTTTGTTTAAGATTTCATTCATAATATATATTTTTTCAGGATTAATATAAATAAAACCATTTTTATATATTAAATCTTTATTATGAACAAGTGGTTTTATAGGAAAAACCTCTTGCATATTAACGCCATATTTATCAAAGAAACTTTGCAAGCTTATTCCTTCCATTTTCCTAAAACCAAGCATAAGTTCATATTCCATTAATTCTTTTTTAGATAAAAGTGCTTCAGTAGCATGATATTTGCCATTTTCATATTCACTTATATTACGAGTATTATCATATCTAAAACCATTAATATAACCAGATGCTCCAAGACCAAAACCAAAATATTCTTCATTATTCCAATAAGCTAAATTATGTTTTGATTCATATCCTTTTAAAGCAAAATTAGACACTTCATAATGAATATAACCTTTTGATGCTAACTTTTTACAAATATATTCATACATTTTTGCTTCTAAATCTTCATTAATATTTTGCGCATTATTAATTTTAATTTTTGTATGATCTTCTATAATTAAAGAATAAGTACTAATATGTGTAGGATTTAGTTTTAAAAACATTTTAACATCCTTTTTTAAAATATCTAATGTTTCATTAGGAATAGCGTACATTAAATCAATATTAATATTATTAATTCCATAATATCTAAGTAAATTCATTTTAGTTTTAATATCATCAAAATTAGATGTCCTTTCCATAAATTTTAACTTATCTTTATGAAAAGACTCTATTCCAATACTTACTCTATTTACCCCAAAAGATGCAATTTTTTTAACAAAGTATTCGTTTAAATCATCTGGATTACATTCAAAAGTAAATTCGCATTTTTCACTTAGTTTAAATACTTTTAAGATGTCAAATAATTTATCTAATAAATCATAATCTAAACTTGATGGTGTTCCCCCACCAATATATAAAGTATCAATAATTTCATCTTCATAATATTCGTTTATTTCTTCTTTTAAAGCATTTAAATAATTTAAAGCAACTTCTTTATCATAAAACATTTTACAAAAATCACAATAAGAGCAAATGCTTTTACAAAAAGGAATATGAACATAGACATGATTCATAACTACACCTACCTATTTAAGTTTATCATAATTTAATAAAGAGCACAATTAAGTTCATGATCATTTATAACTCCGATGGCTTGTAAATATGAATAAATAATCGTACTTCCCACAAATTTCATTCCTCGCTTTTTTAAATCAGCGCTTACTTCATCAGATAGTTTTGATGATGCTTTAAAATTATCATCTTGATTTTTTATAATTGAGCCATTTGTAAAATGCCAAATATAATTACTGAATGAACCATATTCTTTTTGAATATTAATAAATACCTTAGCATTATTAATAGCCGCTTTTATTTTTAATTTATTACGAATAATATCTTTATTATTCATAAGTTCATTTATTTTTTCTCCATTATAATTAGCGATTAATTGATAATCAAAATTATCAAAAGATAGTCTAAAGGATTCTCTTTTATTTAAGATGCATTCCCAAGAAAGTCCAGCTTGAAAACTTTCTAAAATAAGCATTTCAAATAAATAAGCATCTGAAAAAGAAGGAATGCCCCACTCCTTATCATGATACTCAATATATTTGGGATTATTTAAATTAACCCATTTACATCTGACAACATTACTCATTACTTAAAATTGATAAGAATGCTTCTGGTGGTACTTCAACAGAACCTACCATTTTCATTCGCTTTTTACCTTCTTTTTGTTTTTCTAATAATTTTCTTTTTCTCGTTACATCTCCGCCATAACATTTGGCTAAAACATTTTTCTTCATAGCACTAATAGTTTCTCTTGCAATTATTTTAGAACCAATACTTGCTTGAATTGGAACTTCAAATAATTGTCTTGGAATAAGCGTACGTAAAGCTTTAGTTATTTGCATGCCTCTGTGATATGCTACATCTTTATGAACTATAACGCTTAAAGCATCAACTACTTCACCATTAATTAATATATCCATTTTAACTAAATTACTTTCTTTATTACCAATATAATCATAATCAAATGATGCATA
>CACZQI010000062.1 GCA_902783345.1 uncultured Erysipelotrichaceae bacterium | reverse complement strand
CTGCAAGTACGATAAATCCATAAGATGTAGGTTGATAAAACTTACATTTTTTTGTATAATGCTTTTAGGATGGTGTCATATGGATAAATATGAGATAAAAAAAAGTTTTTTAGATGCCAAAACCAAATTAGATTCTATAGGGAGGTCTCTTTGACTTAGATCATAAGAAAGAGAAAATTAAAGAGTTAGAGATAGAATTAAATAGTGACGGCATTTGGAATGACCCTGCACGAATGAATAAATTAAATAGTGAACTTACTTATTTAAAGAAAAATCTTAATAAATATTTTGATTTAGAAGGATCTATTGTTAATTCATTAGATTTAATAGATATATTATCAGAAGAAGATAATTTAGAATTAAAGGAACTGGAAAATAATTTACAAGAAATAAATCAAGATATTCAAAATATGGAGATTGAAAGTTTATTTACAGGAAAATATGATAATAATGCATGTTTTTTAGAGATTCATCCTGGAGCTGGGGGAACTGAGGCTCATGATTGGGCATCAATGCTTCTTAGAATGTATGAGATGTTTTGTGATAAAAATAACTTTACTTATGAAGAGTTAGATTATCAAAAAGGTGAAGAAGCAGGAATTAAAAGTGTAACTTTAAAAATAAGCGGAGAACATGCTTATGGTTATTTTAAATCAGAACAAGGTGTTCATCGTTTAGTTAGAATAAGTCCTTTTGATTCAAATGCAAGAAGGCATACATCATTTGCGGCTGTTAGTGTAGTACCAGAAATTGAGCATTCTACGGAAGTAGAGATTAAGCCAGAAGATATTAGAATAGATGTCTATCGCTCATCAGGTAAAGGCGGACAAGGCGTAAATACAACTGATTCAGCTGTTAGAATTACTCATTTACCAACTGGGATAGTAGTAACTTGTCAAAATGAACGAAGCCAGTTAAAAAACAAAGAAACAGCTATGAAAGTTTTAATAGGTAAACTTGAAAAATTAATGGAAGAATCAAATGAAAAAGACATTGATAAACTTAAAAGCCATGTCAATATTGAATTTGGTAGTCAAATAAGAAATTATACCTTAGAACCATATAAATTGGTTAAAGATGTTAGAACTAATTATGAAAACGCTAATGCAGATGCTGTACTTGATGGTGATATAATAGAATTTATGAAAGAATATTTAAGAATAAAGAGGTAATTATGAAAAGATATGTAAATATTTTATTAGGTTCAATTCTTATTGGCCTTGCTTACAATATTTTCTTTGTACCATATAATTTAATACCTAATGGTATTTTAGGAATAGGTAGTTTATATAGTAAAATTTATAATATTAATCCTGCTATCTTTATAGCTTGTGCTAACCTTTTAATGCTTATTGTAACTTTACCAGTTTTAGGCCAAGAAAAAACTGAAAAATATTTACTTACTAGTTTATTTATACCTCTAATTATTTTTGCTACTCACAATATTAACAATATAATTTATTTTACTGATATTGAACTTATTTTACTTGCTGTAGCTGGTGCAATAATAGCAGGTTATGGTTATAGTATTATTTATAAAGAAGGCGCAAGTGTAAGTGGATTTGAGGCAGTTCAAGATATTATTAATAAAGGTTTAAAGAAAACTAATAGATATTTATCCAACTTTATTGAACTATCAGTTGTTATTTTAACAGCAATTATATTTGGTATTGAATTATCAGTTTATTCACTTATTATAATTGCGATAATTTCATATATGAAAACAAAAACTAAAATAGGTATTAGTTCTAATAAATCGTTCTTTATAATTACTAATAAAGAAAAAGAAATAAAAGATTATTTATTAAATGATTTAAAATATGATTTTACAGAATTTAATGTTAAAGGTGGATTTACTAGTCAAAAAAGCAAAATAATTATGAGTGTTATTGATACTAAAGATTATTATAAATTAAAAGAAGGTATTTCAATTATTGATCCTTATGCTTTTATATCAATTATAGATAATTATGAGACTATTAATAAAAATGTAGCAATTAATAACAAAAATTAATAATTCTAAATATTTAAAATTTGTAAGCAATCCTATTGTTAATGCTGGATTATTTTAATTTTTGTATTGACTTATTATAGATAGGTTATTACTTTATGTAATAATACTACTAGGATATATAACAAAAACTATATTTATTACGAATAGCGACTTCAACACCGACTTGTATAAAAGTGTTTCAAAAAAATTTCAGGAAAAAATTATAAAATGTTTTCTCTTAATAATTTAGTTTAAGAATCTAGAACTTTTTCTTTACTTAATTAAGTTAATATGTTAGAATTTAATTAGAATAATATTAACGGGTGATGTTATGGAAAAAACTATAGGGGAAAATTTAAAAAGGTTTAGACTTAAAAATAATTTATCTTTAGCTGATGCTGGTAAGTTATTAGATATGTCTGCTCCAGGTTTATTAAAATATGAAAGAAATATTACAATACCAAATTTAGCAAGGTTAAAACAGTTTTCTTCAGTTTATCATGTTGATATTGATGAAATATTAGATACTGGTAAAACTAATGAAATTAAATTTACTAATTTTAAATGTACAACTCGTACTCCTTTAATAGTTCAAGAAAAGATAAAATCTATTATTAGAAAAAAGATAGATAATTATTTTGAATTATTAGATTTAAGTGAGATAAAATTACAAAACAAATTTGGCGTTCATATTATTAATTCTTTAGAAGAAGGAGAAACTTTGGCTACTAAATTACGTATTTTCTTTACAATTCCAATAGATGCTCCAATATCTAATTTAATATATTTACTTGAAAGTAATGGAATGATAATTATTACGATACCTAAAGATAACGTAACTAAACACTTTATTGGTTTTTATGAAAATATAAATAATGTTCCAATTATCATTGTGCCTGAGGAAGGTAATGGCTATGATCAAAGATTTAGTATTGCTAAGTATTTAGGAGAACTTTTAATAGTTGCTAATATGAATAAAGATGCAATAACTACTAGATTTGCCGAAAGTTTATTAATTCCTAAACAAGCCCTTATTAATGAATTTGGAAAAAGTAGAATAACAATTGATTTTAAAGAAATAGAGATATTTAGTAGTATATATAAAGTAAGTTATAAAAATATTATTAAAAGATTATTAAAAGCCGAAATAATAACAGCTAGTAATGCTAAATATACAAATATTTATATCAATAAAAATAATATAAAAGAGCAAGTATTTATGGAAGAAGCTCATAATTATGATAAAATGTTATATAAATTACATGCTTTAGGGCATATTAAAGATTTAAATAAATATTTATAG
>CACZQI010000061.1 GCA_902783345.1 uncultured Erysipelotrichaceae bacterium | reverse complement strand
ATGGATTTATCGTACTTGCAGCATTAGATATAGCGTTATTTTCTTTATCTATATCAATTGCTAGTATTATCATTAAAACTAATAAAGCATTTTCTTCTTTAGAAATATCAATAATATAATTATCAGCTAAATTAAATTTCTTTTGAATAACCGCTATTTTATTATCTACACTATCATCTATTTGATAATTCCATTCCCAAAAGTCTCCTTTTACTTTCCAATCATTACATGATAATTCATATTTTGGTTTAACAAAACTTAGTTTTTTACTTATTACACCAAGTTCATTTTCATAATTATCATACATATAAAATTTAGGCAAAAAGGCCAAAACTTTTTCCTTTAAAACACCTACTTCAATATTATTTTTATCATATATCTTAAGTTTATGACCCCAAGATAACTCTCCTTTAATAGTATAAACTATATTATCATATTCATCATAAATATTATAACTATTAAACCAAGAAAGTATTTTTTGTTTTAAAACTAATTTCATATTCTATCTCCTTCTTTATAATAAACTGCACCATCTTCATTTTTAACAAGTTTTTTAATTTTTAAATCATTATTTAAATACTTTTTATCACTATTTAATTCTGCTTCGGTTAAAGGAATGCTTTTTTTATTTTGAAAATAATGCCCCGCTATTATTTCATTTTGATTATTAAATGTTAAGATTTTTAAAAGATTATCTTTTACTTCAACTAATGGAACATGGTCATATGAAAAATAACCACTTACAAATCTAGCACATCCCCCATCAATATTTAAGTAATTTTCATTTTCATCATAAAAGAAACCATATTTATTGTCATTTGGTGTATGTCCAACAATTGAAAAATAATTAGGGTTCCCTATCCGACTTCTAAAAGGAACATATGGATCATTTTTTCTAGTCCAAGTACAAAAATATGTTAATTCATCATCATCTTTAATTTTTAAATCGCATTCATCATCTATTTGCAAGGGACAAGCAGCATGTACTAAAACTATATTTTTACCATCTATTTTTTCCTTAAATTTATAATATAAAGGTAATTCAGATACAAAGTTTACAACTTTAAGTATTTTTTCTTGATCATCATTTAATAATTCTTCTAATCCTTCATCTGTTAAAGCTCCACCATTTAAATACCAATCATTAAAATAAGTAGGCTCTTTTATTTTACGCATTTCAAATAGTTCATACATAAGTAATTCATGATTACCACCTAAATATACTATTTTAAACTTATTTTCTTTAATTCTTTTAATGACATCTAAAAGTATTTCAGCTGATTCATAACCTCTATCAATTAAATCTCCATTAATATAAAGCTCAATATCCTCAATTTTATTGATATTATCTAAATAATTCATAATTGAATAGTAAATATTACCATCACCATGAATATCACTTACAATAAACTTTCTCATCTAACACCTACCAAATATAAGGAATTAATCTATATTTAACCCTTTTTTCATATTCAATATAGCCTTTTAAATCTTTTTCTAATACTTTTTCTTCATTTTTAATTCTTTTTATTATAATAAAAGGATACATTAAAAATATTATAAATGATATAAAAGAGTTTAAAATTAAAGGTATACTTAAAAATAAAATAATAGTTATCATATACATTGGATGACGCACGATTTTATACATTCCAGTATCCACTAATTTTTGATTTTCTTTAACTTCAATTGTCCGGTAAAGATAAGCATTTTCTCTTAATATTTCACCATATAAAATATAAGAAATAATAAAAATTATAGATGATATAATAACTACAGTATTAGGCATTATAAAAAGTATATATCTGTAGTTTAATCCGGCTACTATAAAACCACTTATAAACATAACACCGCTTAAAATAATTACTTCTTTTTGCTCTGTTTCTTTTTCTTTAGCTTCTAATCTATTTTTTAATATATTCGGATTTTTAAACATTAAATAAAGACCAACTATAAACATTGGAATAAATAAAAGCCCAATAAAAAGCCATGCGTTAAAGTATTTTAAAGTTCCTGCTGGAACAAATAATAGAACGCATATTATAATAAAGCCAAAAAAGAATTTACTAATTGCTTCTAAAAATAATTTTTTATCCATATTCATCCTTATTTAAATTATAACATAAGAATTTATTAAATTATGGAATATTAAAAACTATTGACACTTTATTATCAATAGTTTATTTAATTAATTCTATATGATCAAAGATTACATGATCATTTTCTTTCGTAAATACAAAACGATATTTAGTGAATTTATCTAGATTTTTTGTTATATTTTCCTCATTACAGATTGGCTTTTCGCTTTTTTCATCACTAAATGCATATTTAAATAGTTGCCATTTTTCGTTAGAATCTTGTTCATTAGAATACCTTAAATAATAAAGTACTACATCAACATAATATTTATCTTTATTAAGTTCACTATTATATTTATAAAAACTTTTCCATCTCGAATCTAAACAAGCGTTGCCTGGTACTATACCTTGATATGTACCATGATCTTTTTGTATTTGACCATCTTTTATTATTATACTATCTTCTAATTTATAATTAGAACTTGCATCTTTACCAAATAATATTTTAATAGCTTCTTCAAAATCATTTATAGAAAACGAAATTAAATTTCCTTTAATATCGCTTTCTATATTATAAACAATAGTTACCTTTTTATTATTATTTAAATAGTTATATGCTAAATGATAAATATTTTCTTTACTTAAATCTTTAAAAGAAATTTGCTCTTTATTTGTAAAATCAAATTTTTCTCCACTAGAGCATAAACTATAAAGCCCCATAAAAGAATCTTCTATATATTTATCTAATTTTTCCTTACTTCCATATAATTCTATTATATTTTTGGAATGGATTATAGTATTTTTATTAAATATGTTTCCCCTCCATAAAATAAAGACTACAATTCCAATTACAATTATTAAAGAAATGATTAATATTAATTTTAAATCTTTTTTCATAAGAATA
Organism: uncultured Erysipelotrichaceae bacterium; assembly: GCA_902783345.1. Next base: position 797 of record CACZQI010000061.1, on the reverse strand, counting down.
ACCTCTTAACAAAACCAATGATAGGTACAGCACCAATAGAAATTACCGGCACAGTCTTCAACTTCTCCACCATAACATTCACCTGTAGAACTATATCTTATCGTATAGCATGCTGAGCCATTGCAAGATCCTGGGCATCCGTCACAGCAAGACCCACCAGATGAACTTCCGCCTCCACCAGGGTCGCCTCCACCAGGGACCCCACTATTATTCCTTTTAATTATAAGATGAAATCGATAATTTGTACAATTGCCAGCATAATCGCATACTTGATACCAAGCATAAGTATCTCTTTCAGCTACCCATGTTGTATCCGCAGATGAACTAGTAACATTATCAAAGCCTCCTGAATGCCAAGGATCATCATCACCTTCAGCCCATTTCAAACTATTTGGGTCAACTCCTGAACAATTATCGCTAAAAGATAAATATGATCTTACTGATGTAGATGATGTTGATCCTTCTACATAATTGCAAGTAAAGCTGCTAGGTCCACATTCATATTTATTTGATACTGTTAATGTAGGTCCTGATGTATCATTGCATCCTGTTACATTTGCAGTTTCCGTATGAGGTCCACTACAATATGTAGAGTGATCAATCGCACTTCGAAGTGAATAAGTACGATAATCATATTGTGTCGAAGAACTTGTACATGATGTACATCCTTGATGAGCCCATGCACTTTCATTATAGCGTTCTGTACTTGAACAACAGCTTTGAGTATTACATGTTGTTCCTGCATTTTGAGTTTCTGTTTCAGTTCCTGAACAAGATGTTGAATGATCGTATGCGCT
>CACZQI010000060.1 GCA_902783345.1 uncultured Erysipelotrichaceae bacterium | reverse complement strand
TTCTAAAGTTTCCATTTCTTCTCTAAGAAGATCATCCATTTTTAATTCTTTTTCTTGCATATTTTTTTGTAAAGCATTTAAATTTTTGTCTTTTTCATCTAAAAGATTATCTCTATTTTGTAACATTTCTTCACGTTTGTCTAAAGACTTTTCTCTCTGTAAAAGACGATCTTCACTTGCTTGAATTTCGGCTTTTCTTTCTTTAATTTCACGATCTGCTTCTTGTTTTAATTTAAATGTTTCTTCTTTTAGCTCAATAATGCTATCTCTTTTAGCTTTTTCAGCTTCTTTTTTAGCATCATTAACAATTTTTTCTGCTTTTTTTCCAGCACCGGCACCAGTTAAACTAATAACAGCATATATAGCGCCGCCACCTAATATCAATCCAATAAAAAGAGTTAAAATGGAAGCTGCATTAAAATCCATAATGTCCTCCATTCTACATAGAAATTTTAATATCTACATTATTATTATAAAATGATTTAAATTAATTATCAAGAAAAATAACTTATTTTAAAAATTCTTATGAAAAGAAAAAATTTTACTTTAAAAGTAAAATTTTATTCACATATTAAATTAAATTCTTTACATACTGCTTTAGTGACTAAATCTTCGCATCCGCCAGCGCCACCTACTTCTTCGCCGCCAGCTTTTGTAATTTTATTAACATAATCTGTTCCATAATAGGATGTTTTGTTGTAAGAACCTGATAGTTTATTTATTCTTTTAATTGTTATTTTAGAACCATCTGCTTCAACTACACTATGACCTTTAGCCTTTTTTAATGTACTAATTAAAGAATTTGAAAAACAATTATCACAAGTAAATGTTTGCATAGAATGACAATATGTAACATTATCACTTAGTTTAATAGTACTAGCAAGTCTTGCTTTTTCGGCTTCTTCGGCTTTTTTCTTTTCTTCTTCAGCTTTTCTTGCAGCTTCCTCAGCGGCAATTCTTGCTTTTTCAGCAGCTTCAGCTTTAGCTTTAGCCTCAGTTTCTTCATCAGTTTTAACAGTATTTTCAATAGTACTAGCATTTTCAACTTTAACACTATAGTTTATTTTTTCATTAACACTTTCATTATTATTGTTCATATTAGTATTGTTATTAACATTATTTTCATTATTTTCATTATTTGTTTGTTTTTCAGTTAAATAGTTATTAATATCATTCCAATCACTTTCAACACTAACGGTAGATGTATCTATTCCTTTTTCTTTAGCTTTAGTACAAATAATTTTAATAACTGAATTTAAATCTTTTTCTCCGGCAAGTATATTAACTCCATTAAAAATTTCTTTAGCATCATCATTAACTAGTTCATAATTATTAACAATTGGTTCATCGCATACTTCTTTTCCATCACTATATTTAGTACATACTCTTGAGTAATCTAATTTAATAGATGGATTTATCTTAACATAAGCCACATATTTTAAAGTATCAGTGCTAAGAACTTTAACCTTGCCTTTTAATAAAGTCCAAGTAACTAAAGACGCTACTAAGATAAGTACTAAAACTATACTAATTGATAATACGACTTTCTTTTTCATATATTCCTCTTTTCTATTCTTATGTTTATTATATAATAAATTCAATTATTTTATAAAAAAAGTAAATAACTATTTAATTATTTACTTCAATTTTATATATCTAATCTTCTTTTTTATTATTTTTAGCATCTTTTTTAATTACGATATCATATGATTCACGAACACGGTTTTCAATTTCTTCTAAAAGTAGAGGATTATCTTTTAAGTATTGTTTAACATTTTCTCTACCTTGCCCAATTTTTTCACCATTATAACTAAACCATGCACCAGATTTTTCAATAATACCATTTTGGGATGCTAAATCAACAATTTCGCCAGTATGTGAAATACCTTCTCCGTACATAATATCAACTACAGCTGTTTTAAATGGAGGAGCTACTTTATTTTTAACTACTTTAATATTAGTCTTATTACCAACTACATTTTCGCCTAATTTAATTTGTTCTCCACGTCTAATATCTAATCTAATTGTTGAATAGAATTTTAAAGCTCTACCACCTGGAGTTGTTTCAGGATTTCCAAATAAAACTCCAACTTTTTCTCTTAACTGATTAATAAAGATTGCTGTTGTTTTAGTTTTATTAATGCTTCCAGAAAGTTTTCTTAAAGCCTGACTCATAAGACGAGCTTGAAGGCCAACATGAGAATCTCCCATTTCTCCTTCGATTTCTGCTTGAGGTACTAAAGCCGCTACTGAGTCAATTACAATAATATTAACTGCTTCACTACGAACTAAAGCCTCACATATTTCTAGAGCTTGTTCTCCTGTATCTGGTTGAGCTAGTAATAAATCATTTATATTTACTCCTAATTTTTTTGCATATTCAGGATCTAAAGCATGTTCTGCATCGATAAATGCAGC
>CACZQI010000059.1 GCA_902783345.1 uncultured Erysipelotrichaceae bacterium | reverse complement strand
TAATAATAATTATTATTTATATAATAATGCCACAGGTAATTCTTACTGGACTATGACGCCTGCCTATTTTAATGGCAGTAATGCATATGTTTGGGCAGTAACTTCGAGCGGTGCGTTAAATCCTGTAATAGTAACTAATAATGATATTGCGATAAGACCAGTTGTAAGCTTATTACCAACAATTAATATAATTGGAAGTGGAACTTCTACAGACCCATATAAAGTAATAGATTAGGAGGAATATTTTATGAGTTTTGAAGATTTTAATAATTTTGTTTTAAGATTATATGAGGAAGATAAATTATCAAATGAAGAAATAAGGGATATTGATAATAAGGCAGCAGAGTTAATCGGACAAATGCGAGAAGGAGACCTTGATTATGATACTCAAAATGCGATTGATTTATATATTAATTATTATGATGATAGTCGTTATTTAGATAGTGAAAAAAGTAAAAATATTATGGCTTATTATGAGATTATCGAAGAAAGAAATAATAAAAAATTACAAATGAATAATCAAAAATCATTAAAATTTAAACCAATTAATAGTGATGGTATAATAAGCGCGATTGCAGTTTTAGAGATGGTTTTAATTGGTGGCATCATTGTAGCATTTTTAGTTCTTGCATTAACAAGATAATCTAAGTATAATATTTATAAGAAATGAGATGATATTATGGATATATTAAATGAAACTGAAAGTAGAATGAAAAAAGCCATTGAGAATATGGAAAATAGATTTCTAAATGTTAGAGCAGGTCGTGCTAATCCATCAATGTTAAATGGTATTATGGTTGAGTATTATGGTGCGCCAACTCCTTTACAATCACTTGCAAATATTACAGTACCTGAAGCAAGACAATTATTTATTAAACCATTTGATCGTTCAATTGTAAAAGATATTGAAAGAGCGATTAATGAAGCAAATTTAGGCATAACTCCAACTAATAATGGGGAGATGGTTATTTTAACAGTACCTGAACTTACAGAAGATAAGAGAAGAGATTATGTTAAACAAATCAAAACTATTGCGGAAGAAGCTAAAATTGCTTTACGTAATGCTAGAGAAGATGCAAGAAATAGTATTAAACGTGAAGAGCTACCAGAAGATGAAACAAATGCTTACTATGATGATATTCAAGATTTAATTAATGAATATAATAAAATAGTAGATGAAAAAACTAAAGTAAAAGAACAAGAATTAATGACTGTTTAATATGAAAAATTAATCTGCCAAAAAGTGCAGATTTTTTTGTTAAAAAATTGTAAATATAACTTTACAAATAGATTTTGAAAATATATAATAAAAGGCATATTTGGGAGTGAGATTATATGGATAAAAACTTACCTGTCTTATTACTAAAGAAATTATCCCTTTTACCTACCCAAGAAGTGCGTTTAGAATTAAATAATGAATTATCTGAAAAAATAATTGATAAGTCAATTTCGACTTTTGATAAAAAATTATTAGTTATTTTACCAAATAGTTCTTTAGAAGAATGCCCAACAATAACTGATTTACCTGAAATAGGTGTGCTTGCGCAAATTAAATCATGTGTAGTTTTACCTAATAAAAGTTATCGTATTGTTTTAAAAGGACTTAATCGTATTAAGGTAAATAAATATTCTAATTACAGGGAAGATAAAAGTATATTAATTGCCAATATTAAAAGAATCTTTATTGAAAAAGATGAGACAGTAGAAGAAAAAGCCTTAAAAAAGAAAATAGTTAATCTTTTAAATAAATATATATCATCATCAAGTCAAGTATCAAATAGTATTTTATCTAAGATTAAAGATGATACTACTTTAGATACATTAACAGATTTAATTGTAAATTTTTTAAAGTTTCCTATGGAAAAGAAACTTTTATATATGAATGAGTTTGATGAACGCATTAGAGCTAAAATGCTTATTAAAGATTTAAATGTTGAACTTGAAGTTATCGAACTTAATAATAAAATAGATGAAGAAATAAGGTTTTCATTTGAAAAAGAACAAAAAGAGTATTTAATTAAGGCTAAAATTG
>CACZQI010000058.1 GCA_902783345.1 uncultured Erysipelotrichaceae bacterium | reverse complement strand
TATTTTAAAGAATATGGTAAAAAGTTTTATATGGATTTAGGACTTTCAGAAGATAAACTACGTTTCCATGATCATGAAAAACTTGCGCATTATGCTAAGGCAGCTTGTGATATTGAATACTTATTCCCATTTGGTTGGGGAGAAATAAATGGTACCCATAATCGTACTAATTTCGATTTAACTAGACATGAAGAGTATAGTGGTATATCTCAAAGTTATTTAGATCCTGAAACTAATGAAAAATATATTCCTTATATTATTGAATCAACTTATGGATTAGATCGCACAGTATTAGCAATTCTTTTTGAAAGTTATACAAAAGAAACTTTAGAAAATGGCGAAGAAAGAGAAGTATTAAAACTTTCACCTTATCTAGCACCTTATAAAGTAGCTGTTTTACCACTTATTAAGAAAAATCATAGTGAAAAAGCGCATGAATTATTTGATCAACTTTCTAAAAGTTTTATGACAAGTTATGATGAAAGTGGTACAATTGGTAAAAGATATCGTAGAGCAGATGCTGTAGGTACGCCATTTGCAATAACCGTTGATGATGATACAATTAATAATAATACAGTTACGATAAGAAATCGAGATACTATGGAACAAATTACTTTACCAATTGAGAAAATAGAAAGTTATATTTTAGATAAAATAAAATTTTAATAATAAGCATATCTTGAAACTTTATTAAATATTTAGTAAAATTAATATAGGAGTGTGGATATTTATGGATAAAACTAAAAAGGCTATAATAAGTGTTATAATTGTTGCAGTATTAGTTATTGTTATGTTAGGTGTTACTTATGCTTACTTTACTGCTGGTATTACAGGAGCCGAAACAGCATCTACAATTGTTGGTACTGGTGGTCGTATGACTATTACATATCAAAATAATAGTAATATTATTACAATGCAAAATATATATCCAAGATCTAGTGAATGGGTTACAAAAAGCTTTACAGTTAGAGGTACAAATACAACAGACTTACAAATGAATTATAAAGTATATCTTGTTGTAGATAGTAACAATTTTGCTGCGGGAGATTTAACATGTTCTTTAACAGGGCAAAGTGAGACAGCTAATCAAACAATGGTAAGTGCTTCAGGAGTATCTATTCCAACTAATGGTAGTGTTCAACTAGGTACACTTGGTACATTTGCTACGGCCGAAAATGTTGATCATGTTTATACTTTAAAAATCTTTTATTTAAATACTAACAGCAATCAAAACTCAGGACAAGGTAAAGTATTTAAAGCTCATATAAATATAACAAACGATGAAGCATAAGTGATAGATAACCCTATCACTTTTTTATTTTCATAATATAATATAGTATGAAAACTATTAAAAGAAATGAATATCAAAATGATGGTATATTTATAAATTTAGAAACATCTTTCAAGCCATATGAAAACTTACTTAATAATCATCGCAAATATTTAGATAAGAATAAAAAATATTATTTTTATTGTAAAAGTGGTAAAAAAGCCAAAAGAGTAGCCTTGATATTAGAAGCATATGGTTATAATACAACCTTAGTAATAGATTAATGTAAAAAGGGCTTTCAAAAAACTCTTTTTTTTAATATAATTATGTTATGGAATTTTTTAATAATGTAGATGTATTTATAACTAATTTATTAAATAATTTAGGTGCTTTTGCGCCAATTTTAGCATGCCTTTTAATATTAATTGAATCAATACTTCCTGTTTTACCATTAGCTTTATTTATTACTATTAATTTTTATTATTTAGGTGTAATGCAAGGATTTTTAATAAGTTGGACATTAACATGCGTAGGATGTTTTATTTCTTTTAAATTATGCCGAAAACTAAAAAAATTTTTTGATAATATGATGGATAAAAAAGAGCATGAAAAATTAAAAAAGATGATGAAGGCTTTTAATAATTTATCTTTAGAACAATTAGCTATTATTATAGCGATACCTTTTACTCCAGCATTTTTAGTTAATATAGCAGCAGGACTTTCTAATATGAAACAAAAGAAGTTTATGCTTGCTATTATTATAGGTAAATTCTTTATGGTATATTTTTGGGGCTTTATTGGAACTAGTTTAATTGAAAGTTTTAAAAATCCAATTGTTTTAGTTAAAATAGGTGTTGCTATAGTAATAGCTTATGTAATAAGTAAAATTGTTAATAAAAAATTTAGATTGGAGTAGTTATGTTAGAATATATTATAATTGGGCTTTTAGTAATTGTTATTATTTTATTAATTATTATGTTAGTTAAAAAGAATAATAATGATGATATTACTTTAAAATTAGGTAAATTTGAAACAGATATTACTAAAAGTTTAGGCGAATTTAAATATGATTTAAGTAAAGATTTAGAAAAAGATTTTAAAAGCACTAATGAAATTATAGAAAAAAGATTAATGTATTTAAATGATAAAGTAAATGAACGCTTAGATGCTAATTTTGAAAAAACTAATAAAGCCTTTACTTCTATTTTAGAGCGAATTAGTAAAATAGATGAAGCTCAAAAGAAAATAGATGGACTTTCTAATGATATTATTTCTTTGCAATCAGTTTTAACGGATAAGAAAACTAGAGGTATATTTGGAGAGACTAATCTTCAATATATTTTAAATAGTGTTTTTGGAGTTAATGATAAAATTTATAGGATGCAGTATACTTTGAGTAATGAAACTATTGCAGATGCTGTTTGTTTTGCACCTGAACCACTTGGCACTATAGCAATTGATTCTAAATTTCCTTTAGAGCATTATCAAATTATGACTGATATTAAAGAAAGTAAAGCTGTAAGAGAAGTAGCAACTAAGGCTTTTAAAGCTGATGTTAAAAAGCATATAGATGCAATAAAAAATAAATATATTATTCCCGGTGAAACTGCTAATGAAGCCATTATGTTTTTACCAGCAGAGGCTATATTTGCAGAAATTAATGCTTATCATCCAGATTTAATAGAGTATTCATATAAATCAAAAGTATGGATTGCAAGTCCTACTACTTTAATGAGCACTTTAACTGTAATTAGTATGATTATCAAAAATATGGAAAGAGACAAATATGCTAAGGTTATCCATGATGAGTTAAATAAACTTGGTTTAGAATTTAATCGTTATAAAGAAAGATGGGATAAACTATCAAAAAGTATAAATACTGTCTCTAAAGATGTAGAAGAAATTCATACAACAACTGATAAAATAAGTAAAAGATTTGCCTCAATTAGTAATGTAAATTTAGAATTAGATAACAAAGAAAAATAGATAATGAAAAAAATAACAAAAAGTGTAAAAAGAACATATGTTCGCTTGCGGGGGGGTAATATTATGCTATAATCACCTTAAGAGTAGGTGATTTTTTCATGAATAAAAAAGTAACAATTTTAGTAGTATCTATAATAGCATTTCTAGTAGCTGTTGGGGGACTAACTTATGCATATATAAGAAGTAGTAAGGTACAAACTAATCCAAATACTATTAATACATTAACATGTTTAGATTTAAGTTTAGAAAGTAAAGATAGTAGTGGAAACGCAACTAACGCAATAAGTTTAACAAATGCATATGCAATTCCAGATAATGAAGGATTAAAAGGAAGCCCATATATATTTACAGTAACAAATAATTGTACATCACCAATAACAGTAGATATAAATTTA
>CACZQI010000057.1 GCA_902783345.1 uncultured Erysipelotrichaceae bacterium | reverse complement strand
TTAGATTATGGTCAAAATACATGGACAAAAACAATAACAGCACCAAATGGAACAACAAAAAAGACATATACAATAGTAATAACAAGATCATCGTCAAGTAATGCATATTTAAAGAGTTTATCTATATTAGGTATAGAATTTACAGAACCATTTCGAAAAGATAAATTTGACTATGTAGCAAATGTTATAGATGATATATCAAGTGTAGAAATAACATATGTAAGAGATTTTGATGGTGTTTCTACAACTGTAACAAAATCATTAGTAACTGGAAGAAATGAATGGTCGGTAACAATAAATGCTATGAATCCAAATATATCTTCAACGTATACAATAGTTATTAATAAAGCAAAATCAAAAGAAGCATTATTAAGTTCTTTAAAAGTAATTAATTATCCATTTAGTAGTCCATTTGAATCTAATAAATTTAATTATGATGTAACAGTACCTATAGGTACTGAGGAAATAGAAATTGAGGCTACGGCAAGAAATGCAATGGCACAGGTAACTGGAACAGGAAAAATAGTATTAGACCAATTACCTAAAACTGTGGAAATACTAGTAACGGCAGAAAATGAAATTAATAAAATACCATATATAATTACAATAAATGAAGCTCTAAGTGATAATGCAAACTTAGGAAGTTTAAAATCTTCAATAGGAACTGTAATAACTCCTGAATATAGTCCTGACACAACAGCTTATACTATCAAGACAAATAGCAGAAAAGTAACAATAACTTATACTGATCAAGCTACGGGAACCGAAAATAGTAAAGATATAATTATTCCAGAAGATGAAACTGAGATAAGTGATTCAATTACAATAACGGCTCCAGATAATGTAACTACAAAAATATATAATATTATTATTAAATATTATGAAGAATCAGTATTAGATGTAATTGGTGAGTTAAATATAACTAATAATTTATCAAATGTAAATTTTAATGAAATATTTAAAAATATTGCTGATAATCTAGTAATATCTAACTTTGAAGTAGAAGATAAAGACCTTATTGAAATTAAAGATAATGATATAATTCCTAAAAAAGTAGGATCAACGAGACTTATTTATGATAATTATTCAATTACAATAAATATTCCTGAAGTATCAACAGAAGATAAGTTAACAAATTATTCTATAATAAATAAAATATTAATAACTGATTTGTTAAACAGTTTAAAAAATAATGACTATAATAAAAAATCATTATTAAATAGTTTAACAAATAATAATTATAAAAAATCTTTATTAAATAAAAAGATAGATAATAAACCAGTTTTTATTGCTAATACTATTGTTCAAACTCATGATAATATTACAGTTATTATTGATAATGATGATGTTCTTTCTGTAGATGGAGATTATCTAGTTGTTAAAAATGAAGGAATAACGAGATTGTTAATAGGGCAAAAAAATAAATATTATAACATTAAAGTAGATACGTTAATTAATAAAGAAGATGATAGTATTACTGATCCAGAATCTGAGTCAGATGATAATATTGAAAATCCTTCAACAGGTTTAATTAATAGTTTAGGGATAATTTTAGTAAGCATAGTAATGGTTCTAATAGTAGTATTTATTAAAACTGGTAAATTAAATATTTTTAAACAAATATAATTAATAAATGATTGTTTAAGTTCCCTCGAAAGAGGGAACATTTTTATTTTATATGCTAAATTTTTATATTTATTTTTTATTTACAATTATACTTCATTTGTTACTTTTAATTTTGTTTATTTTAAGGTAAAATATAAGTTGTAGAAAGAGGGATTTTATGAATTTAAAAGATGCCTATATAAATTATTTTGTAAGTAAAGGACATGTGCAAATTCCTTCAGCGCCAGTAGTACCTGAAAATGATGCTAGTGTACTTTTTAATACTGCTGGTATGCAACCACTTATACCATATTTAATGGGGAAAGAGCATCCATATGGTAAAAGATTAGTTGATTATCAAAAATGTATTAGAACTAATGATTTAGATAGTGTTGGTGATGAAACTCATCATACATTCTTTGAAATGCTTGGTAACTGGTCACTAGGTGATTATTTTAAAGAAGAATCAATTGGCTTTAGTTTTGAATTTTTAACTAAATATTTAAATATACCAATTGAAAAATTAGCAGTAACAGTATATAAAGGTGATGATAAAATTCCTTGTGATGAAGTTAGTAGCAACTGTTGGAAAAGTCATGGCATAAGTGAAGATAGAATTGCTTATTTAGGAGCAGAAGATAACTTTTGGATTGCTGGTGAAAGTGGTCCATGCGGAGGAGACACCGAAATCTTTTACTTTAGAAGTGATGATGAAATTCCTACTAAGTTTGATCCTAAAGATTCTAGATGGGTTGAAATTTGGAATAATGTTTTTATGGAATACTATAAAGATGAAAATGGTGATGTAACGGTTCTTCCTAAAAAGAATGTAGATACAGGTATGGGAGTTGAAAGAACAGCTGCTATTTTAGAAGGTGTTAATGATAACTATTTATCTTCAGTTTGGCTTGATGTTATAAAGGAAATTGAAAATTTAAGTAATTTAACATATGAAAACAATAAAAAGTCTATGAGAATAGTTGCAGACCATATTAGAACAGCTGTCTTTATCTTAGGAGATAATGCTCATATATTACCATCTAATACAGATAGAGGTTATATTTTAAGAAGACTAATTCGTAGAGCTATAAGGCATATTAGATATTTAAATATCGATGTTAATTCTAACTGGGAAGAAATACTTGCTAACTTAATTATTAATAAATATAGTAAATATTATCAAGAATTAAGTGATAATAAAGAAACAATTATAACTGAACTAAAAAAAGAAAAAGATAAATTTAATCATACTTTAGAAAAAGGTTTAAGAGTCTTTGAAAAAGAAACTAAAGGCGTATCTGAAATAAATGGGGAACTTGCTTTTAGACTTTATGATACCTTTGGCTTTCCAATTGAATTAACTATGGAAGAAGCTGAAAATAAAGGATTAAAGGTTGATATTAAAGGCTTTGAAGAAAAATTTAAAGCCCATCAAGAATTATCAAGAACAGCATCTAAAGGAATGTTTAAGGGCGGTCTTGCTGGCAACACTGAAATTGAAACAAGATATCATACTGCCACACATTTACTTAATGCTGCTTTAAAACAAGTCGTAGGGCCAAATTCTCATCAAATGGGGTCAAATATTAATGATGAAAGAATGCGTTTTGATTTTACTTGTGATCATAAATTAACTGATGAAGAAAAGCAAAAGGCAGAAGATCTAGTTAATAAATGGATAAATGAATCAATTGATGTAACAGTTGAAGAAATGCCAAAAGAAAAAGCTGTAGAATTAGGTGCAGAAGCTATGTTTATTGAAAGATATCCTGATATTGTTACAGTTTATTCAATTGGCGATGTTTCTAAAGAAATTTGTATGGGACCACATGTTAAAAATACTAAAGAAGTAGGCCATTTTAAAATAGTAAAAGAAGAAGCATCTTCAGCAGGTGTGCGTAGAATAAAAGCTGTAATAGAATAAAATTATTGACATTTTACAAAATAGTGCTAAACTAAAAAGTGTATTAAATGTTTTGATTAGGACGAGATTATTATTCATGTTTTTATAGAGAGATTGCGGTTGGTGTAAGCAGTTAAAACAGGTAAATAATTACTACCTATGAACTGGACCTGAAAAGTGTTCCCGGCAACGCCGTTATAATAGTAAGTTAAACAAAGGATGGTACCGTCTATTGACTCCTAGTATCATTCTTTTTTATTGTCAATTTATCAAAACAAGTTTAATAAAATAGAAAGAAGGAAATTATATGGTAAATATTAAAGAAGATGAAAAATTAAACAAACTTAATCACTCATGTGCTCATTTATTAGCACAAGCAGTAAAGCATTTATATCCAGAAGCTAAATTTTGGGTAGGTCCAGTTATTGAAGATGGATTTTATTATGACATTGATTTAGGAGGCGTTACATTAACTGAAGAAGATTTACCTCCTATTGAAAAAGAAATGAAAAAACTAGCTAAAGATGGTAAAAATATAATTCGTCATGAAATTAGTAAAGCTGAAGCCTTAGAAATGTTTGCTGGTGATGAATATAAACTTGATTTAATTAATAATATGGATGAAGATAATACTGTTATTTCGTGTTATAGCCAAGGAGACTTTACTGACCTTTGTCGTGGACCACATGTTGAAAATGTTAAACTTTTAAAGAATTTTAAACTATTAAAGGTTAGTGGTGCCTACTGGAAAGGTGATGCTAATAATAAAATGCTTCAAAGAATTTATGGTGTTTGTTTCGAAAATGCTGAAGATTTAGAAGCATATCTAAAAGAATTAGAAGAAGCTAAAGAAAGAGATCATCGTAAAATAGGTAAAGATTTAGATATTTTTATGGCTGATGACTTAGTTGGTAGAGGACTTCCTATGTTTTTACCAAATGGTTATATAATATGGCAAGAACTTGAAAACTATATTAAAGAAAAAGAAAGAAAACTTGGATACTTACATGTTTTAACTCCATGTGTAGGTAATGTTGAATTATATAAAACATCTGGACACTGGGAACATTATAAAGATAATATGTTTCCTGCTATGGAATTAGATGGTGAAGCATTTGTATTAAGACCAATGAATTGCCCACATCATATGATGATATTTAAAAATAAATTACATTCATATAAAGATTTACCAATTAGAATTGGTGAAATAGCGCATGACTTTAGATATGAAGCAAGTGGCGCTGTTAAAGGTATTGAAAGAGGTAGACATTTCTGTCAAAATGATGCGCATCTTTTTGTAACTCCAGAACAAATTAAAGATGAATTTAAAAGAGTTGTTGATTTAATATTTGATGTTTATAAGGATTTTAATATTACTAACTATAGATGTGTTTTATCATTAAGAGATCCAGAAGATAAAACAAAGTATCATCCTGATGATGAAATGTGGAATAAGGCTGAAAGTGAGCTAAGAGAAGTATTAAATGAACTTGGTATTGAATACACTGAAGAAATTGGAGAAGCAGCCTTTTATGGTCCAAAATTAGATGTTAATGTTAAGCCAGCTGTTGGAAATGAATATACTTTATCAACTTGTCAATTAGACTTCTGCTTACCTGCTAAATTTGATTTAAAATATATTGATGCTGATGGAGAAAGAAAAACTCCAGTAGTTTTACACCGCGCTATATTAGGATCATTAGATAGATTTATGGCTTACATATTAGAAGAAACTAAAGGAGCTCTACCACTTTGGCTTTCACCAGTACAAGTTAATATTATACCAGTTAATAAAGAATATCATTTAGAATACTGTAAAGAAATTTTTGAATCATTAGATAAAGAAAATATTAGAGTAAAACTAGATGAAAGAGATGAAAAACTATCTTATAAAATGAGAGAAAGCCAAACTAAAAAGATTCCAATTACTTTAATTTTAGGTGATAAAGAAGTTGAAAGTAAAACTATAAGTTATCGTTTATTTGGTTTTAATGAAACTAAAACTGTATCTATAGATGAATTTGAAAAAATGGTTTATAACACTATTAAAAATAAAGAATACAACATTAAATAGTATAAAAAAAGAAGCAAGGAATTAATAAATTCCGATAAATTGCTTCTTTTTTCCTTTTTTAATAATAATTACTTTTTCATCAATTGCTATTTTTTTAGTTATTATTTCATTTTCATCTGTATGTTTTTCATTATTTAAATATATAGCACCTGCTTCTAACATTTCTCTTGCTTCTCTTTTACTAGAGCAAATATTTGTGTTAACAAGTAAGTCAATAAGTGTCATGTTATCTTCTAATTTTACATTTGGTACTTGTTTACTTGCTTGTAATAAATCATCAGCAGAGAGCCCGTCTAATGAACCACCAAATAATGCTTCACTAATTTGCACTGCTTTATTGTATTCTTCTTCTCCATGGATAGTGCTAATTATATCTTTAGCAAGTGCTTTGTGAGCAATTCTTAAGTGTGGTGCTTCATTATGCTTCTTTTCTAATTCAATTATTTCATCAGGTGTTAAAAATGTAAGCTTCTTTAAATAATCAATAATCATTGAATCTTCTAAATTAATTAAATATTGATACATTTCATAACTAGATGTTTTATTTTTATCAAGCCATAAAGCATTACCTTCTGTTTTACCAAATTTTTTACCGGTAGAATCAGTTACAAGTGGCATAACCATACCATATGCTTCTTTATCTAACTTTTTACGAATAAGTTCAATACCAGAAGTAATATTACCCCATTGATCTGATCCGGCTACTTGAAGAGTGCAGTTTCTATTTTGATATAGCCATAAGAAATCTAAGGCTTGAAGTATCATATAACTAAATTCAGCATAAGTAATTCCAGATTCTAATCTTGATTTTACCTTATCTTTAGCAAGCATATATCCAACATTAAAATATTTACCATAATCTCTTAAAAAATCAATTACATTAATATCTTTGGTCCAATCCCAGTTATTAACAACTTCAAATCCAAATATTTTTTCCGCTTGAGCCTTTAATCCTTTAAAGTTATGCTCAACTTCTTCTTTGGTAATCATTGGTCTTTCAGAATCTGGTTTAGGGTCTCCAATAAGTCCAGTAGCACCTCCAACTAATAAAAGTGGATGATGTCCATGCATAGCAAGTCTTTTAGATATTAAAAATGATGAATAATGCCCAATATGCATAGAATCTGCTGTTGGATCAGTTCCAATATAAAAAGTTAGTCCTCCTTCATTTAACTTATCAATTAAATCAGGACTAGAAATATCTTGAACAAGTCCTCTCCATACTAATTCATCATAAAATGTCATTTCTTTTTTCATACTAATCATTCCTCATATACATACTTATACCATATTATTTTAAAAAATTCATTACTAATTGTTGCAAATTTTGTAATAGTTGAATTATTAAATATTTTTTAACCAAATCTAAAGTATATAAAAAAATTTAAAAAGACTAATTTTATAAATTTAATCCATTTTATTGAAATAAGTTAAACCTTTATGATAGGATTAAAATAGGGAGTAGGTAGTATATGAAATTATTAAAAGAATCGGCACTTAATAAGTTAAGTGTTACTGAAAAAAAAGAGTATTATGAATATTTAAAGGAGTATTGTTTAACATTAAAAGCTAATCCAAATGTTTCAGTTGGGCAAAAATTAATATCTTTTATTGCTCCAATTCAAAGAAACTTTGATTATGAAATAAGGGGCGCTGAAAATTTACCAAATGATGGTGCGGTAATTGTTTGTAACCATTCTAATTCACATGACTTTTTTACGGCTTTGGAAAGTTTTAATAAATTAAGTTTACCAGTTAGTGTTTTTGCAGCTAATGATGATTTAAATGCTTTATCTAATAGTGTTTTTTCCTTTGCTAATGCTACATTAGTAAATAGAGAAGATAAAGAATCATGTCAAGAAGGATTATTTGAATTAACTGCTAAAATTATTAATAATAATTATGGTGTTATTTTTGGTGAAAGTACTTGGAATTTACATCCATATCGAGCAATGAATGCTTTAAAATTAGGTCCTGCTAATAGTGCGCTTATTTCAGAAAAATTAGTAGTTCCAACTATTTTTGAATATGTTGAAGTACCTAATTTATGTAAAAAAGAAAAAGAGTTATATCAAAAATGTATTATTGAGTTTGGTAAACCAGTCAAAATAAATATGGAAACTAATATTGTTAAACAAATGTTAGATATTGAAAGAAAAATGATTATCATGCGTAAAAGATTATGGGAAGAATTAGGTATTCTAAAAAATAATAAAAAAGATATAGACCCTAATAGATATGTTAATCATACTTGGTTAAAAAAATTTGATGCTTTAGCATTTACATATGATTCTGAAAGTGAATTTAAATATTTATATTTTAGACCATTTACTTTAAAAGCCAATGAATATCATTTTGATGAAAATGGAGAGTTTGTTCCTGGTATAACTAAAAAAGAAGACAAAGAAAAAGTTTTAAAAAGATAGTGAATATAAAAAATTCACTATTTTTTAATGTTTTGTGTTATACTAATAAAAGAATAGGAAGTGTAAAATATGTCTAACTTATATTTTACAATTTGTGGGTTGTTTTGCAGTATTTTAATTGTGATACTATTTTACTCTAAAGAAAAATTAGATTCACCAGAAACAAAGCTATATGGCATTATGATTGTTAGTGGACTAATTGATACTGCTTTAGTATCATTAATACTTTTTATTGCTTATGTTAATTTTAACCCTTTAACAAATTTATTTATAATTATGTTAAATAAAATAGATTTTCTTCATTATATTTTATGGCCATCACTTGCGTTTTTATACACCTTATATATTTCATATAATAATTTAGATTTATATAATCGTGCTAAAAAAATAGTTATTCCATTAGATATTATCTTTTATGTGATAGATTTATTTTTACCAATTCATACTATTAAAGAAAATAATATTATGGGTATCGTTGGAACTGGTGCTGATTTTGTTTATGCTATCGCGATTATTTATATATTCTTAATATTCGTATTAGTTGTTAAAAACTTTAAAAAAGGTAATAAGCAAAAATTTATCCCATTAGCAGTTTTAGTTTTACTTTTAATAGTAGCAAGTGTTGTAAGACTTTTTAATCCAACTCTTTTAGTTATTCCTGCTATATTAGTTTATATTAACTTAATAATGTACTTTACAATTGAAAACCCAGATGTAAAATTAATTGAAGAACTTGTTAAAGCTCAAAAATTATCTGAAAAGACTAATAATGATAAAAGTACCTTTGTCTATACTATTTCTGAAGATATTGGTAATCGTCTTGATAATGCTGAAATAGTTTATAATAATGTTATGGCAATGAAACCAAATGAAGAAATTGCTGATGAAATGAGAACTTTAAAAGAAGTTATTACAGGTGCTCGTACAATGCTTATTAATGCTTTTGGTATTTCTGAAAATGATAATAAACATTTAGGCCTTACAAATAATAAGTATAATATTAATTTATTACTTGATAGTATTTATACGGCTAAAAAGAAAGAAGTTAATGAAAATACCCAGTTTAGATTAAACGTTAGTGAAGATTTACCTAAAGAATTATATGGTGATTCAATTAAATTAAAACAAATTTTAAATACAATTATTGATAACTCAATTAAATATACTAAAGAAGGTACAATCGAATTACGCGTAAACTCTATTATTAAAAATAATATTTGTCGTTTAATTATGTCAGTAGAAGACTCTGGTAGTGGTATTGATATATTTAAACAAAATGAGATTATGACTAGTTCTTCTGAACTTACTGAAGAAGATATTTCCCAGTTAAATGAAATGAATTTGAACCTTAAAATAGTTCGCAAAATGATTAGTTTAATTGGTGGTACTTTTACTATTGATAACAATAAATTTGGTGGTACAACTATTAATATAAGTATTGATCAAAGAATAGTTGAAAATGTTCAAAGTAAAGAAGAAAAACAAATTGCTAAGTATTCAGAAACTATTAATAATCAAAAAACTTGTGCGATTATTAGTTTAAATAAAGACGCTGTTAAAATAATTAAAAGTGCATCTAAAAAAGAGAATTATAAAATATATGAATTTGATGTATGTAAAGATGCTCTTGATAATATTAGACAAGGAATTAATTACAATGTAATCTTTATAGATGAATTTATGGATAAAATAGATGCTAGAAGTTTCTTAAGTAAAATTAAAAAAGTTGAAGGGATTGACAGTAAAGTTATTGTAATATCTAAATATAAAGAACTTAAAAATAAAAAAGAATTACTTGATTTAGGATTTACAAATGTTGTAGTTACACCTTTAGATAAGAAAGATGTTTTAAGCAAATTAGAAAATCTATAAAAGCTCATACCTTATAAGTATGGGTTTTTATTTAACATTTTAATGTAAAGTATCAATATTCGACAATACTTTACATTTCTTGACAGTACTTTACAAAACATTTTCTTTTTATTTGTCGTAAATAATATTATAATAAATATGCGTGGTAAAAGAAAGGATTAAAAATGAATAATAAAATACGCATATTTATAGTAGACGACAATAGGAATATTGTTACAGATGTAAAGAAGTATTTTAGTAGTCATGAAAAAGTAGAAGTAGTTGGAAGTAGCTTTGATGGAGAAGATGCTTTAAAAGAAATCCTTCAAAATCATGAAAATATTGATTTAGTTGTTATGGATTTAATTATTCCTAAAATGGATGGATTAAGTGTTTTAGAAGAGCTTAAGAAAAAGGATATTAATGTTAAATCGATTATTACAACTAGTATGAATTCAATTGATGTTATTAGTAAATGTATGGAAATAGGAGTAAATTATTACTTACTTAAACCATATAATTTAGAATCACTTGAAAGTCATATTGTATCGATTGCTAAATCAAAAAGTAGTAAGTTAACTGTTCGAGATAAAGATTTAAAACAGGCAATAACATCTTTATTACATTCACTTGGAATACCATCACATATTAAAGGGTATTTATATATTCGTGATAGTATTGACTTAATGTATAATAATCCATCTATGATTGGAGCAATAACTAAAGAATTGTATCCCGAAATAGCAGATAAATATGATACAACATCATCAAGAGTTGAAAGAGCAATTCGTCATGCTATTGAAGTAAGTTGGAATAGAGGAGACTATGATGTTATGGAATCTTTATTTGGTAACTCTGTCGATTATGATAGGGCTAAACCAACTAATTCAGAATTTATTGCCACATTAGCAGATAAACTTAGAATTGATGCTAATCTTTGAATAAAAATTTAATAATATCCTCATTATATTCATAGAGTATAAGGGAGGATTTTTTTCATGGATAAATGTTTTAATAGTACTGTTTGTAATATTTTAAAAGTAGCCGAAAAAGAAATGCTTGATTGTCGTCATCCTTATGTAGGAACTGAGCATTTACTTTTATCACTTTTAAAAAATAGTAATATTAGTAATATTTGTTATAAATTTAAGTTAACATATTCTAACTTTAAAAGAGAACTTATTAAAACAATAGGTAAGGCTAGTAAAAAAAGTGAAGTAATACTTTACACTCCACTTTTAAAAATTGTTATTGATAAAGCTTTTAATAAAGCCTATGATGACCATAAAGATATGGATGAGTTTTATTTATTATCGGCTCTTTTAAGTGAACAAGATGGTATTGCGCTTAGAATAGTTGATAATATGGGTGTTGATATTGATGCCTTAAATAAAGAAGTTAATAAACCAAGTTTAATATATGAACTAGGTATTAGTTTGAATGAAAAAGAAACTGATGATGTTTATCTAAGAGATAAAGAAATAAATGAAATAATGCAAATCTTACTTCGTAAAAATAAAAATAATCCCATTTTAATTGGGCATGCTGGAGTAGGTAAAACCGCTGTAATTGAAGAACTTGCGAAAAGAATAAAAAGTGGAAAAGTCCCTGATATGTTAAAAGGTTTTGAGATTATTGAGATTAATACATCAACCTTAATTGCTGGTACTAAGTATCGTGGAGAATTTGAATCTAGGGTTAATAATTTAATTAAAGAAGTTAAAAAATGTCATAATATTATTTTATTTATTGATGAAATCCATACCATAGTTAAAACTGGTTCATCTGATGGATCAATTGATGCGGCTAATATCTTAAAACCATATCTAGCTCGTGGTGAAATTAAAGTAATTGGTGCTACTACTACGGAAGAATATAATGAATATATTAAAAAAGATCCGGCTTTATCAAGAAGATTTACCCCAGTTGTAATTAATGAACCTAATCTTAAAGAGATGGAATACATCATGCATAAAATTAAAAAAAGTTATGAAAAATATTATAATTTAAAAATTGATAAAAAATGTTTAGACTATCTAATTGAACTTACTAATAAATATTTACCCCATTTATATAATCCTGATAAGTCTATTGAACTATTAGATACTGTATGTGCTAAGAAAGTTTTAGAAAGTAGTAATAATATATTAACAAAAGAAGATATTTTTGATTGTTTAAGTATGCGTATTAATATGGTAAATGTTGATAATAATAAACTTATGAACATTTATAATGAACTTAAAAGCAAATATAATGAACAATCTATTAAAAGTATTATAAATATAATTAAAGATAAAAAATTAAATAAATATATGATATTAAATGGTGTTGATGTTAAAAATAAACTTAAAATAATTTCCCTCATTGCCGCAAAACTTAAAATAAATTTAACTCTTATAGATTGTAAAGAATATAATGATGAATTTAGTGTCAATAGGTTATTTGCTAATAATTATTTATATAATTTATTAGAAGAACATCCTTATTCTTTTATCGTATTTAATAATTATGATGAGTCCAATAAGATAGTTTATAATATGGTAAATACTATGATAACAAATGGTTATATTTGTAATAATACAAATGAAAAATTATATTTAAATAATTCTATTATTTTTATTTTAAATAATAAAGAAGAAGAAAGAGTTGGATTTAATAATAGTCTTTTAATTACCTCTTAAAAATGATAAAATAATTTTAGGAGGTTTTTTATGAATCTTGAAGAAAAATTATATAATTTAAAAGGAGAGTATGAAGCAGTTGATTTTGCTTTAAGAGAACTTGAAAAAGATAGTAAAATTAAGAATTATTTAAAATTAAAAGCCCAAAAAGAAAAGATAAGTGCTTTAATTGGTGCTACTAAATTAGACAAAATAAAAAGTTTAGATGAAGATAAATCTTTGAATAAAAAAACTTTGGGTAAATAAGAAGTATGGAGGAGTTATGAAGTTTTATAATACATTAACAAGAAAAATAGAGGAATTTAAGCCTCATTATCCAGATAAAGTTGGTTTTTATACTTGTGGGCCAACAGTTTATCATTATGCTCATATTGGTAATATGCGTAATTATATTGGGCATGATATTTTAGATAAAACTCTAAGATATTTAGGTTACGATGTTAAAAGAGTCATGAATATTACAGATGTTGGTCATTTATCAAGTGATTCAGATTCTGGCGATGATAAAATGGTTGCTAGTGCTAAAAAAGAGCATAAGTCAGTTTTAGATATTGCACAGTTTTATACTGATGCTTTCTTTAAAGATTTTGATGCTTTAAATTGTAGAAGACCTGATATTGTATCACCAGCTACTGATAATATTGATTTTTATATTGAAATAATAGAGAGCTTGTTAGAAAAAGGTTATGCTTATAAAGCAGGTGGAAATGTTTATTTTGATGTATCAAAACTTGCTGATTATTATCAACTTACTAATCATAAAGAAGATGAAATGGTAGTAGGGGTTAGACAAGGTGTAGAATTTGATGAAAGTAAACGCAATCAAGCTGATTTTGCTTTATGGTTTACGAAAAGTAAGTTTGATTCTCAAGAACTTAAATGGGATTCACCATTTGGAGTAGGATATCCTGGTTGGCATATTGAATGTACTGGTATTGCAATTAAAAATTTAGGTGAATATTTAGATATACATGGTGGTGGTGTTGATAATATCTTTCCACATCATACTAATGAAATCGCCCAATCTGAAAGTTATCTAGGTCATAAATGGTGCAACTACTGGTTTCATAATGAACACTTAATGGATGAATCAGGTAAAATGAGTAAAAGTCATGGTGCAGTTTTATCTGTATCAGTATTAAAAGAAGAAGGATATAATCCACTTTCCTTTAGATTTATGTGCTTAAATAGTCATTATCGTAAACAATTAGTTTTTTCTTATGAAGGATTAGAAAGTGCTGAAACAGCATATAATAAACTTAAAAATAAAATATCACTTATCTTAGATGAAGGTGATTTAGATGAAGGCGCTTTTGCTGAATATAATAATAAATTTATTGAATATTTAAGTAATGATTTAAATACAGCTAACGCCATTACGCTTTTATATGATTTACTTAAAGATGAAATGGTAAATGGTCATACTAAACTAGATTTAATTAAAAATTTTGATAAAGTTTTAAGTTTAGATTTAGTAGAAGAAAAAAAGGTTCGTGAAGACCATGAAGCTATAATGGAATTAATTGAGGCTAGAAATAAAGCTAAAGAAAAGAAAAATTATGAACTTGCTGATTCTATAAGAGATGAACTTTTATCTAAAGGTATTGTATTAGTTGATACAAGAGAAGGCACCATTTATAAAGAGGTTTAAAAATGGATTTGTTATATATTTTAATGTTTTTATTGCCGCTTTGTGCCCAACTTTATGTATCAAGTACATATAAAAAATATTTAAAAGTAAAAAGTGCTTGTAAACTAACTGGTTATGATATGGCTAAACAAATATTAGATAATAATGGGTTAGGTAATTTATATATTGTTGAAACAAAAGGCACTATGACCGATCATTATGATCCAACTAGAAAAATAATTAGACTATCTACTGATGTTTTTAATGAAAATTCTGTTTCCTCTATTGCGATTGCTGCTCATGAATGTGGACATGCTATTCAAGATAAGGAAGGATATTATTTCTTTAGAATTAGAAGTAAAATCGTACCAATTGTTAGTTTAGCAACTAAACTTGCTTATATTATTTTACTAATTGGTGTAATACTTGAATTTATGGATCTTATTTTTACAGGTATTGTTTTAGTAGGATTTGGTCTTGTATTTCAACTTGTTACTTTACCAGTTGAACTTGATGCATCTAAAAGAGCGTTAAGCGAAATGGAAAAATGTGGCGTTTTATCTAATGATACAGAAGGTGTTAAAGTAATGTTAAAGTCAGCAGCTTTAACTTATGTAGCAGCTGTTTTATCAAGTGCATTAGAAGTATTTAGACTTATTATCATTTACTTTGGAAGAAGAGATTAATAAGTCTTTTTATATAGGAGATAATATGAATAAATATTTAATTTTAGTTAATCCATGGCATAAATGTCCAAAAAATTTAGATTTTAAAATTATAGATGTTAATTCTAGGTATGCTCAAAATCGCACAGCTGAAGAAAAAACATTTTTGGCTTTTATTAATTTTCAAAAATATGCTTTAGATAATGGATATGATATTGATATTGAAAGTGGATATAGAAGTGTTGAAACGCAGCAAAAAGTATTTGATAATTGTGTAGAGAGAAAAGGACTAGAGCATACTAAAAAATATGTTGCTATACCTGGATATTCTGAGCATCATACAGGTTTAGCTCTTGATATTTGTTTAAAACATGGTGAAAAGTTTTTAATCGACCATTATTTACCAGAAGATTTTAATAAATTTTTAAAAGATAATGCTTATAAATTTGGCTTTATCATTAGATACGAAAAGGGTAAAGAAAGTATTACTGGTTATAATGCTGAACCTTGGCATTTAAGGTATGTTGATGATATTAACTTAGCCGAATATATTGATAAAAACAATTTAACATTAGAAGAATATTTAAAAAAAGAGCTTTAGTTAGCTCTTTATTCATTTGCTTTCATTTCAAATAAAATGTCTCGAAGTTCCATAGCTCTTTCAAAATCAAGTTCTTTAGCTGCTTTACGCATTTCATTTTCAAGTGCTTGCATTGCTTCATGTTTTTGTTTTTTAGAAAGTTTTTCCGGATTATCTTCTTTTACTTCATTACTAATTAAATCACGAATATCTTTAATAACTGTTTTAGGAATTATACCATGCTCAGCATTATATTTCATTTGAATGTTTCTTCTTCTTTCAGTTTCTTTAATAGCCTTATCCATCGCTTCACTAATTGTATCTGCATACATAATAACATGACCATTTTCATTACGAGCAGCTCTACCAATTGTTTGAATAAGACTTCGTTCACTACGTAAAAATCCTTGTTTATCGGCATCCATAATAGCAATTAAACTTACTTCTGGAATATCTAAACCTTCTCTTAAAAGGTTAATACCAACAATTGCATCATATTTACCAAGTCTTAAATCACGGATAATTCTTAAACGTTCAAATGTTTTAACTTCATTATGTAAATAGGCTACCTTAATATTTAAACTTTTTAGATAATTAGTTAGTTCTTCAGCCATTCTAATAGTTAGTGTTGTAACTAAAACTCTTTCATTTTTATTAATTCTATCATTTATTTCGCCAATTAAATCATCAATTTGACCTTCTGTTTTCTTAACTTCAATAGTAGGGTCTAGTAAACCAGTTGGTCTTATGATACTTTCTACAACTTCATTATTTGTAAGGGATAGTTCATAATCTCCTGGTGTAGCCGAAATATAAATTGTTTGATTTAATTTTTCATTAAACTCTTCAAACTTTAATGGACGGTTATCTAAAGCACTAGGAAGTCTAAAACCATAATCAACTAAAGTTTGTTTACGCATTCTGTCTCCATTATACATAGCTCTTACTTGGGGAAGGGTAACATGAGATTCATCAACTACTAGTAAAAAATCTTTAGGAAAGAAATCAATTAATGTAGAAGGAGTTTCACCTTCAGCTCTTAAGGCTAGATGTCTAGAATAGTTTTCAATTCCATGACAAAAACCAGTTTCTTTAAGCATTTCAATATCATAATCGCATCTTTCTTTAATTCTTTGCTTTTCAATAAGTTTACCTTTTTCATCAAAGTATTTAATTCTTTCTTCTTTTTCTTGTTCAATTCTTTTTATAGCTTCTGTTAGTTTTTCATCACCAGTAACAAAATGAGAAGCAGGAGAAATAGTTACATTTTTAACATTTTGTAAAATCGTACCTGTTAAAACATCAAAAGTACTAATTTTTTCAATTTCACTACCAAATAGTTCAATCCTAATACCAGCTTTTCTTTCATTGGCAGGCACAATATCGATAACATCGCCATTAACTCTAAAAGTACCACGATGAAAATCTAATTGACTTCTTTCATAAGTCATTGATACTAATCTATCAATAATCTTTTCTCTTTTAATATTATCTCCAACTTTTAAAATTAACATATTATTTTTATATTCTTCTGGTTCACCAATACCATATATACATGATACTGAAGCAACAACAATAACATCACGATAATTTATTAGACTACTTGTTGCGCCATGCCTTAATTCATCTATTTCATCATTAACTGAAGAATCTTTTTCAATATAAGTATCAGTTGATGGAACATAGGCTTCTGGTTGATAATAATCGTAATATGATACAAAATACTCTACATGATTATTTGGGAACAACTCTTTAAACTCACTATAAAGTTGGCCGGCTAAAGTTTTATTATGAGCAAGAACTAGGGTAGGTTTATTAACTTCTTTAATAACATTAGCAATCATAAAAGTTTTACCAGTACCAGTTGCGCCCATTAAAACTTGACTTTTTTTGCCTGCATTTATACCATCAACTAGACTTTTAATGGCTTCAGGTTGATCACCACTTGGTTTAAATTTACTTACAAGTTCAAATGTTTCCATATATTCTCCTTTCTATATAATTTTGGTTTAAAAATAAAAATCTAAACAAAAATATCATAACTATTATAACAAATAAATTTCAAATAAAATACTACCAAAAGTTGCTTTTAATTTAATAATTTATTACAATTAATTTAGTGATAATTATGATTGAAAAAATAAAAGAAAATAAGAAAAAATTAATATATATAGGGTTATGTTTAATATTTATTATAAATTTTTTTAGTCATCCATTATGGTTTTCTTGGGATTCAACAGTTTATATTGGTATGAGTTTAATATTAGGTACAGCTAGTTTTAAAGAAGTATGGTTACCAGTAAGAGGAATATCATTTCCATTTTTACTACGATTATTTGAGCCTTTTGGTTATCAAAATAAATATTTAATTTTGCTTTTAATGTTTATTTTTTATGTAGGAATGCTTTATATAATTTATTTAATTGGTAAAAAGATAAATCTTTATAAAAATGATAAAATAAAAATCATTTATTTATTTTTTACGATATTTTTAATAGTATTAAATCCAATTATCTTTGTCTATTATCATTTAGTATTAACTGAATTTGTAGCGATGACTTTAAATATAGCGTTTGTTTATTTAATGTTTAATTATTTGAAAATAGATGTTCGAAAAGATATAAAAATATCAATTATTTATGCTTTATTAATTAGTTTTACAGTAGTCTTTTTATATCATACTAAGCAATCATTTATAGGTATGATGGCAATTGAACTAGCTTTAGGTGTTTTATTATCATTTTTAAGAAAATTTGATATTAAAAATATCTTATATCGCATAGGAACATGTGCTTTATGCGCTACATTACTTATTGGCTCAATAAAAGTATGGAATAATTATACTAATGGTAAAGGTATGGATAATATTGGAACTAAAGCAGTAGAAAATTATACTAATAAACAATTAATAGGGGGCTTAACTAAATTAAGAGAAATAGGGGATGCAAATAATTTAATTTATAGTGATGGAAAATTTATTAGAACTGTTAAAGTAATATCTACTGATTATACAAGTCCTGATGAAATAGAAATAACTAATGAAAAAGAAAAACAAGAAATAATTAAAGTATTAAATAATAAATCTGTTTATAAAAATTTTACAATATATGAAAATATAAATAATCCAAAAAATAAATATGTTTTATTTACGAAAAATAATTACAGTATTAAAGAACAGTTACCATTATATTTTAGAATATTTTTTACTAAACCAAGCGTTTTAATTAGTAGTTATTATGATGGCATGTATAAAACTATTTGGACAGAAGGTTATTGGGCTTTTGAAAATCGAGCATTTGCTGTTCAATATTATCGTTTAGATGGAATAAATACACCAGATATTGCGCCAGGTTATAACTTTGGAGTTGAAGACTTAGAAGAATATCATAAACCAAATTTATTAGATAAAGCGGCATTTGGATATGAGGAAATAATAAGAATAATTACTTGTGCTAATCAAATGATAGTGCCAATTTTATTTCTAATAACTTTTATTATAACTATTTATATTATTATTAAAGGAAAAAAGTATCCTAAATATGAAAAACTTCGCAGTAATTTTGAGATGACTTTACTTTTATATGGTATGTCTTTTGGTTGTATTATTTCTTATATAATGTTTAGTGGTTTTATTGATAGATATTTAATGCCTAGTCATATACCAATGTTTGTAGGGGATATTATCTTTATTATTTCTTTAGTAAAATTAGTTAAATTAAAAAAGGCTATAGATTAATTCTAGAGCCTTTTATTTATGACAAGTATGATGAGCATTAATACTATTTTCATCTAAAGTTTTAAAAGTATAACCTCTTTGAGTTAAAGTATTTAACATATCATCTAAAGCATTAGCTGTAACACTTTTATAATCATGCATTAATACTACACATTTATCACATTTTTTAACACCATTAACTACGTTATTATATACCTTAGTTGTAGTTGGACTTGCTGATGCATCACCACTTGATACATTCCAGTCAAAATAAACATAGCCATCAGCTTCCATTTTTTTAGCAAGTTCACACATACTTACATGACTTACTGCATTAGATGAGCCACCTGGAAATCTAAATAAATTAGTATATGAACCAGTATATTTTTTAACTATTTCATTCATTTTATTAAAATCATCTAAATATGCTTCAACACTTGCATATATCTTTTTATAATTATGAGTATAAGTATGAACCGCTATTTTATGACCACTTTCATATTCAGTTTTTATAAGTGATTCATAAGAAGGGAACTGATGAGTTACAAAAAAGGTTGCTTTAACATTATATTTATCTAAAATATTTAAAATTTTATTAGTATAATAACCAGGCCCATCATCAAAAGTTAAATAAATAATTTTATTACTACTAGTTGCACTAGATGTTGCTGGATCATAAACAATGACACTTCTAGTTAAGGATTTTTCATTATTTACTTCATAAGTAAGTTTATAAGTACCAACTTCTTCCGTATTAACTTCGCCAGTAATCTTAACTTTAGCATCTATTTTTTCTCCGCATCCATCAGTATACTTAGTACCTTTTTCTTTATATTCACTATTTAAAGGAACATAAACTTTGCTATTACCATTTAAAGTAAATTTATTACTAGGTTTATCTTTAAACTTAATTGTTATATTTTTAGTAGTTTCATTATTAGAAGAATCCTTTACCTTTAATACTATAGCATTTTCTTCTTCTGTTTTTTCAATATTATCTGTAATATCGCCATCATAATTATCAGTAGCTGTATAAGTTAAATCAGATGATATTTTTTTCGTGCAATAATCTTTAGTAACTTCTTCTAAATTAGTAGTTATAACTGGTGGAATATCATCAATTACTTCCAAATATCTTAAAATATGATATTCTTTACCCTTATATTTAACTTCATAATCTATTTGATATTTACCTAAAGTGTGAATATCTAAAGTGTTTTTAACATTTAAAGCATATTTATCATTAGGTACAACTTTATCATTATTTTTTACAATTATTCCTTCATCATTAAAACTAGTATTAACGGTAATTTTAATATTGTTTGCTCCTTTAAGCATTAATTCTATATGGTCATTAAAAACTAGTAGGTATGCTAAAATACCTAATAATGTCGTTATAACAATAATAATTATTAATACTACCTTTTTCACTACTAACCTCTATAATTCTAAAATTATTATAGCAAGTTTTTATATAAATTTACAGGGCTAAATAACTTTATTTTTTTCAATATTAAAAAGATTTATAGTGTTACTTTGAATAATGTTATTTAATTCTTTTTTAAATGTATTTAAAGATGATTCAATTTTATTTAAACTTTCTTTATTTAAACCAGATAAACTAATAATATTAAGGCAATCATTAATACTATTAGCAGTATTAATTGCTTTTTCAAATTCATTAATTTTTACAATAAAACTTTTATCTTTTTTATATTCTTCATACATATAAATTGATAATGCAGAAGCAACTGGATATCTAATTAAATTAAAGAAATCTTCAGCATCTTCAGTAAGAAGCGTTAATACTTCATCAATATCATTTTCATATTCATCAGTAGGATAGGCTTTTTCATAATTTTGCTTGCTTATCTCTCCATAATTAACATAAACTGATAACATTTTTATCATTGGATAAGCATCTTCTAAGAAAACACTAAAATTAGAAAAAGTATCATATTTAGAGATATATGCTTCATAGTTATAGCCAAGTTTTTCTAAAAAGTCAGTATAAATTAATTCTTCTGTAAAAGATAATCCTTCAGTTAAAACAAAACTTATTTGGGATCTATTACCAAGTGGTTGATTTTGTAAATGTTTAAGTTCATGAATCCAAGTAATTGAATCATATAAAAGACCACTATCATAAACATCAACTTGTATTTGTTCATCAAAATAAGATGTGCCTGAACCAATTTTATTTATTAAAGTAGAAGTGTCTTTATCATTTAAATATTTTTCAGTACAAGCATCTTCAATATTAAAATTATTAGAAAGTATTTCTTGATTTAATCTAAAAGAAGAGCCTAAATACTTATAGAAATCATTAATTAATTCAATTTTTTCTTCAATATTAGCTTTACTAAATTTTTCATATTCAAAAACGGGAATATTATCTTCAATATATTTACATATGTGATTTTTTAAAAAGGTAATTAATGAAAATATTTCGTTTACTTTATCAAAAGCCATATTTTTATCTTTATAATATAATGTTACTAGTTCACCAAAATAATCATTAGTTAGAGCAGTACTAGCAATTATTTTATCAGAACCATTTTCTAATTCAAATATAAAATCATCTAAACTAGCCTTAATTTTTTCATAAAATTCATCATCAAAAGTAGTTAAATTAATATGTTTTAAACATTTTTCCATAGAACTATCATTTAATAATTCCTTTTGCATATTAATAATGTTTTGCGAAAAATTATTATCTTTAGTATACTCTACATACATATAAGTAGATAAAGATGCTGCAATAGAATAATAGATTTCTTCATAAAGAGAGTCATATTCTTTATTATCTATAACATGGGAAGCAAAATAGGCTAAAATATCATCATAATCATCATCATAACCAAAATAAGTTAAGTAGTTTTCTTTAGATACTTCACCGAATTCATTAAATAAAATATAAGGTTTAATTAAAGCATATGCATGAGTTAAAGTATTATATAAAGAGTTTAATTCATGCTTTTTAAAAACACTTGCTTCATAACTATAGCCTAAAGAATCAATATAATCTAAAAATAATAATTCATAAGCATAAGCCATACTTTCGGTTAAAATATTTTTGGGCTTTATTACCTCATTTACTTTAATAACATCTAAAAAATGTGATAATTCATGAACCCAAATAGCAGCATCAGTAATAAGGCCAGTATCATAAACATCAATAGTAGGCTTATCATTAATATATTTCATATATCCAGATAAAAATGGATCATTATCAAAGCTTTCATCATCACTATTTCCTACAATATATGGATTAAATATTCCATTATTGATAAGTTCATTTATATTTAAATTAAGCCCAATTTTTTTATAAAAATCATTAATAATAGTTACTTTTTCACTTAAATTAAATCTTGATATTTTATAAAAATCAATATCTTGACTAAAAAAATTTTCATAATCTTTTAAATAATCTAGTAAAAAAACAATTAAATTATAAAAACAACCTAAATTATCTAATAACAAATCTTCTTTTTCATATACGGCATCATAAAAATATTTTAAAAAAAGGTTTACTTTAAGTTCATTAATTATTTTGTTATTATCTTTTGTTTCCATATTATTCCTCTTTAAGGTATTAGTATAACATAAAAAAATAAAAAAGAACTATATAGTCCTTAATTATTTAAATAAAATTCATAATATTCATCAAAAGTAATACCTTCATTATAAACTTTAGTAGCAAGTTCAACTCCTAAATATCTATAATGCCAGGCTTCATAATCATACCCAGTAATGTTTTCTTTACCTTCAGGGTATCTTAAAATATAACCATATTTATAAGAATTATTAACCATCCAAGTAAAAGATTCTTGTTCACCAAAATTTTGCGGATGATTATAATCGGCAACATCAATGGCATATCCTGTTTCATGTTCACTTGAACCTGCTCTTGCTGCATAAGCATCTGCTTTTTCAATGCCTTTTAAATCTTTTCTTTCTTTCCATAATTTATCTTGATAATCAAAGGTTCGGTATGATGATAATATTACAATTGTATATCCTTCTTTTTTAGCATCATCGGCTAAATGCTTAAATGCATCATACGCTTCCTTATTTAAATTCATACCAGCATAAGCATAAGTTGAACTAACCTTAACAATATCGCTTGCTTCATAATCTTTAGATAAAGCATGATATTTATTAACTAACATTTCTTTTCCTTTAGATGTATCAGTTTCTTCTATATTTTCATAAAAATCACGATCACGGTTAACATTAACTAAAGAGATTATATCACTAAATGGAAGATCTGGATTTTTCTCTATAAAACTTAAATAACGTTCCATATTTTTAAGCATAAAATATTTTTCAACTAATAACTTTGGAATACTACCATTATATTCTTTTGTTAATAAATCATCTAAATATTTATTATCAAGTTTAGTTGTTAATATATTAATTTCATCTAAATTATAGTTAATTTGTAGAAATCTATATTCATATGTTTGATGGTATTTATAAGTTTTTATAAGTTTAATACCAACGATAAGTAAAATAACGGCAAGTATAAATATAATTAAAAATCTTTTAGTACTTTTTTTAAGTTTTAACTTCGTCATAAATCCACCTCTAGTATAATAATATCAAAAAATATTTCTTAAAACTAGTGCTTTTAATCTTAAGAAAATTTTGCTATAATTATTTCATAATATAAGGGGTGATAAAATGAATAAAATACTTATATTTGGTCATAAAAATCCAGATACTGATTCAGTTTGTGGAGCAATTAGTCTTGCTTATTTAAAAAAGCAAATGGGTTTAAATGTTGAAGCTCGTGTACTTAGTGAAATTAATGCTGAAACAAGTTATGCTTTAAATAAATTTAATATTGCCGTACCTAAATATTTAAATGATGTTAAATTACAACTTAAAGATATTAAATATAAAAAAGATTTTTATATTGATGAAAATACATCGATATTTGCTACTTATAATTATTTAACTGAAAAAAGTATTTCAGGTATTCCCTTAGTTAATGAAAATAAAGAGTTTGTTGGTTATGTATCACTTAAAGAAATAGCTAGTGAACTTGTTATGAATGATTCTAATAAAATAGATACTAGTTTTGCTTCTTTAAAAGAAACATTAAATGCTACTAAAACTTATAAATATAGTGAAAATATAACTGGTAATATAATGGCGGTAACTTTACCATATCGTTTATTTATAGAAACTGTACCAATTGATGAAAATTCTATTCTTATAGTCGGTAATAGAGAGCATATTATTAACTATGCCATTAAGAAAAAAGTTAAATTATTAATTATTATAACTAATCATACTCCAACTAAAGAACAACTTATAATGGCAAGAAAAAATAAAGTAAGTATTATTATCACGCCATATGATACTTTTAAAACTAGTCGTATTATAACGATGGCTAATCCAATTAAAAGTATTAAAAGAAATTATAATGCAGTTGTATTTAGTCCTAAAGATTATTTAACAGACTTTTTAGATACATCTAGTAAACTTAAACATACTAACTACCCAATAGTAAATTCTAAAGGTATTTGTGAAGGAATGCTTAGAGTAATAGATACACATGAATATACTAAAAAGAAAGTTATTTTAGTGGACCATAATGAAGCAGCACAAAGTGTTGATGGTTTAGATGAAGCTGAAATTTTAGAAATAGTAGATCATCATAATATTGGTGATATTAATACTTTTACACCAATTAATTTTCGTAATATGGCCGTAGGCTCTGTTAATACAATTATTTATAATCTTTTTGATGAACAAAATATTAAAATACCCCAAAATATTGCTGGTATTATGTTAAGTGGTATTATATCTGATACACTTCTTTTAGCAAGTCCTACTACTACTGAGTTGGATAGAATAGTTGCCAAAAAGTTAGCTAAAACTGCTAAAGTAGATTTAAAAAAATATGGCTTAGAATTATTAAGTAGTGGTGTATCTATTGAAGGAATGAGTACAACAGATATAATTTATAAAGACTTTAAAAGTTATACTATTAATGATAATAAATTTGCTATCGGACAAGTATTTACAACTAATTTTAAAGACTATGAAAAAGATTTAGATAAATATGTTGAAGAATTAAATAATATTGCTAAAAGTAATGATTATAAAGTTTGTACTTTATTTGTAACTGATATTTTAACTAATAATTCATATTTAATATATAACGATAAAGCAAATGATTATTTAAAAGAATGTTTTAATCTTAAAGATATTAAAGAAGGTATTTTAATTAAAGGATTAATTTCTAGGAAAAAACAAATGGTGCCTCCAATAATGAGCGTTCTTGAAAAAGTATAATAATTTTGCATCAAAATAGAAATGTTTTAAATAGGCACTGTATATAAAATGTAAACTTTACGCAAGCTTGACACTTGTGGGGGGTAATTAAATGATATAATCACCTTAGAGTAGGTGATTTTTTATGAATAAAAAAGTAACAATTTTAATAGTATCTATTATAGGTTTTTTAGTTGCCATAGGCGGATTAACTTATGCATATATAAGAAGCGCAAAAGTACAAACTAATCCTAACACGATTAATACATTAACGTGTTTAGATTTAAGTTTAGAAAATAAAGATAGTAATGGTAATGCAACAAATGCAATAAGTTTAACAAATGCATATGCCATACCAGATAATGAAGGATTAAAAGGAAGCCCATATATATTTACAGTAACAAATAATTGTACATCACCAATAACAGTAGATATAAATTTA
>CACZQI010000056.1 GCA_902783345.1 uncultured Erysipelotrichaceae bacterium | reverse complement strand
GAATATTTTAAAATCAAAAATACCCTTATTTTTAATAATTTCTCCCACTTTTAAATTTTATAAATTTTAATTATTTTCAAAATGGTATTTTGTCAACAGTCTGAACTCAGAAAATTCTGAGTTTAAGGTTTATTTTGTAAATTCAATGCCATTTACATATAATTTGTAACCATTAAGATTAATATTGCTGTTGATTAAATCTTCGTTTGTTAATGATTTAACATAGGTATTATTAGTTAATGTAATTGAACTTGTTTTATCTAAAGTTAACAACACTTCACCTGTATTATCACTATTAATTGAGCCTTTAAATGAAGAATTATTAGTTAAATTCATAGTTAATTTAGAAATTGAATCAACAACAATATTACCAGATGCTTTTTGGTTAATTAAATTTAGAGTAACTGTTCCACCATTACTGCCGGAACTACCCCAAGAATCTTTTTGTATTCTTAAAAAATTACCAGTTGAATCATTATTAATTATTTCATTATTTTCTAAATTAATTGTGGCTGTAGTATTGGTAACATAGAAACTATCACCTTTATTTGTTGTAATTGTTGAATTTTTAGATGTAAATACTGCTTCTCCGGTAGCAGCATCACCACTCATAGATTGATATAAGAAAACATTTTTATAAGTAGTAGATTGGCCATTTAAGGTATTGTTAGTATCTGTTAATTCAACATTTTCTAAAGTAACACTGTTTTTACCCTCAATTACAACTCCTTCAGATGCGGTTGCAATTAAAGTTGCATTTTTAACAGTTATATTCGCTGTAGAATAAACAGCAGGCGAACCTTTTCCACTAGTTTTATATGTTCCTTTATTAACTGTTACAGTTCCACCTCCTCGATCAGATCTAATTGCGGCACTTGATGTTCCAGATGTACTTATATTTAAATTGGTAGCATTCATTATTCCACCACCAGTTGTCATAATGCCTCCAGAATTATCTTTACTAGTAGTTATCGATGAATCAGAAATATTTATTGTAGTATTATCTGATGATGAATTATTTGTAGTAGCTGATCCACCATAACTAAAAACTCCATTAGCACCTTTGGCATTTGTAGTTATGTTAGCATTTTTAATTGTTACATTTGCGCCATTCTTGGCTATAATTGCTGAATTAGTACCATAGAATGATGTATTATCTCCACCATCAGAATCTCCAGTTTTTTTGACGGTTATATTAGATAGGGTTGACTTAATATTACCACTTACTGAAATAGCGTTTTCATCTTTATTAGTTGAACTATATTCTCCAGCTGTAACATTTTCATCTTTAATTATTTCTTTAGCTGATGAATAAGTTACAGAGGTATTATTCATTCCAGAAAAACTATAATTAGTATTTTGAGTATTACTTTTAATAATTAAAAACCATAAAACTCCAAGAATAATAATTAAAATAATTATTATAATTAGATAGAGAATAGTTTGTTTCTTTTCCATATTTAATCCTTTCAATTTTAATTATTATATATTTTAAGCACTAGCATTATTTTCATTAGCACTATCATTTGGTTTTTCTGGTGGAGTTCCAGTATTATTTTGTCCATTTGGCATCTCTGGCGGAGTTCCACCATTCATTTGAGTATTTTGATTACTACAGTTAGAATTTGTTTTAGTATAGACATAAAATGCTCCGGTTGAAATTACGGCTCCTAGTAAAAGCCCGATAATAAATAGAATTATTTTTTCTTTCATTTAAAGTCCTCCTTTCCTAATAGTATAATTTATTATAAGTATTATACTTTATTTTTTTATAAAAATATACTCTAAATATTCCTCCTTCCATCTTTATTATTTGTGAAAATCAAATATTTATTTTCTTTTCACAGTTTAATAATATCGGTTGAATCTTAAACAAAATTGAAAAAAGAGGATTTCTCCTCAATAAATTATTTTTTATATATTTTCTTATAAACTTTTTGGGTATCACTAGCACTCATCATTTTTAAATTATGTTCTTTTTGATAATATGCTAAACTATAAACCAATTCTTTGATAAATTCATAATTTTTATAATCAAATCCTAAATCTCCATTAGATCGTATTAAATTACAAGATAATGAATAATATCAACTATTTTATTAAGTCTAAATTACCATTAATAATTATAGGAGCAAATCCTTCTATTTCGTCATATAGCATTCCTTCTGGTATGTCATTATAAAGATAAATCTTTTTATTTAATCTAAAAGCATCATACATTTCTAAAAATGTAGCGCCACCATTATAATTCTTTTTAATCTCATTATTATTCTCTTTATCAAAATTTAAAACTAATACCGCATCCATCATTGAAATAGTTTCTTCGCTTTGTTTAAACATTTTAGCTTTAAATTCTTGATGGGCTTTTTGACCTAAATTCTTCATTTTTTGTTCAGTATCAGGAGCATCATAACAATTTGGTAAATATACTTCTATATTTCTATTTTCTAAAGACTTTTTTATTTTATCTATTTTTGAATAAAAATTTTTACTACATATTATTAATATTTTCATAGTTTTCACCAAAAAATATTATAACATACTTTTTTATAATATAAAAAGAACCTTCTTGGTTCTATAAAACAAACATAAAATGGTGGAGCCGGTGAGAATTGAACTCACGTCCAAAAGTATTTCATAGTATGCTCTACAAGTTTAGATAATTTATTAATTCATTAATAACCCACAAATTATCTAAAGAATTATTAACTAAGCTTATAAATATTCATTTAATAAACTAAGCAATCTATTAAATATATTCTACTATTATGAACCAATTATAAACTTTGTAGAATTAGTCTATAATCAGTGAACCAATGCCAAATGTTAGGCAAATGCTAGTTCAGTATTAAAATTAAATTTGTCAGTTATATTTAACTGTTTTACTGATTAGGTCAGTAACCACTTGCACATAAAACAAAATAATCTTTTGTCGAAACCAAAAACGGCCCCGTGTATTAGATTTTAACACATCTGGGGCTAATTTTCAACTTCTTCCTCTGGTAATTTAATATTCATTTCACCATCTTTTGATAACATATATTTTTCACGAGCATATTCAGCTGCATAATCTGGGTCCTGTAATTTAGTTATTTGAGCTTTTAACTCTTCTTCTTTTTTTAATAAAGTATTATAATTTGTTTCTAAAGTTTTCTTTTCTTTACGGTTTTGGAAGATTTGTGTCCAGTAATGAA
This sequence comes from uncultured Erysipelotrichaceae bacterium, assembly GCA_902783345.1. The sequence continues at coordinate 839 of CACZQI010000056.1, read as the reverse complement.
ATGAGAACACAGATAAATAAGATAAAATAATAACAATTAGCATAGTCCAGATGACAATACGGCGTTTATCTTTTTTAGTAATTTTCCCCATACTAAACACTCTCCTACGATACATTATAGCATTTTAAAGTTTGCTGGAAAGATTTTTATAAGAATTTTACACTTTTTTACTTAAATTTGACACTTTTAAAGAAAGAATAAAACCTAATATAATACTTAACTTTAAAATATAATTAACAATACCTAAATTTAAATAAAACATAATATAGATATAACCAATAGTTAAAAGAATAGTAACAATAGAAGTTATAAACATAGATTTAGAGATAAATTTAAAGATTAAACCATAAAGGAAGCCTAAAATTAAAGATACAACTATTTGTAAAAATTGGTTCATTATTTAAATAATTTCATAAGGATGCTGTTTTCTTTAGAGATAGTATCTGTATAAGAAAATGAATTAATTTTTCCTTTAATAGAGACATTTCCTTCTAAAGTATCTAGTTTAATCATTTCTAAATTTTCACCTTTAATAACAATATTACCCATAATTGATTCTAAGTTAAATTCTTTATCATCAAAGTTTATTATTTTCTTAATACCACTAAGTATAATATTTTTACGATCATTTAGTTTTAAAACATGTGTAAATGCTGGTACATCAATCATTTTATCCATATAAGCCTCCTATATAAATATATTAGATAGACTTGTTTTTATGCATTAAAAAAGTTCACCTTAGTGAACCTTAAGCTGCTTTATTATATTCTTCAAAAATAGCATCTTCAAATTGTTTACGTACGTCTGAATTGATAGGGTGAGCTATGTCTCTATAACCT
>CACZQI010000055.1 GCA_902783345.1 uncultured Erysipelotrichaceae bacterium | reverse complement strand
CAAGATAATACTTATCATAGTATTAGTTATATATTTATATAAGAATAGATATGCAAGCAAAGCGCCCAATGGTTCAGATAAACCGCTTATTAAAGAGGCCACTACTCCCCTTTTATGCGAGTTAGTAGAGTAGTAGATTGGTACTGCAATTGCAATTCCTTCAGGAATATTATGCAAACTAATAGTTAAAGCAAGTTTTAAACCTAATTTTAAATCAACAGTAGTACTTAAAAAAGTTAAAATTCCTTCAGGTAAATTATGAATCATTAAAGCAATCATAGATAGAATTCCAACTTTATATAAATTTACACTCTCTCCTACTCTCTTATTAATTCTACGATTTAAATATGTATTGATACCAATACCAAATAAAAGCATTAAAATAAGGCATAAAAAAGCTAAAAAAGTACTATATCTTTTATTTAAATAGAAAAATCCTTCTGGAATTAATTCAGTTATAGATATTAAAATCATCATAGTCCCAGAAAATGCTAAAGCACCACTTATAAAATTATTAATATTTTTAGGTTTAAACCATGTAAGTAAGCTGCCTAAACAAGTAGATAACCCGGCTAATAAACTAATTGTAAATGCTAATATAATTTTTTCCATATTAAATTATACAAATTTACTTTAAGTTTTATAACCAGTTATTTCCATATTATTTATTTCACTTTTACTCATAATAATAGTGGGAGGTAAGATTATTATGAGTAAGAGAAATGAAAACAAAAATAATAATAGAAACAACAATCGTAATGAAAGACAAAATAATAGAAACAATAGAGAAAACTCTAATTCTAAAAGACAAGAAAGAAATTGCTAGTTATTTAGCTATCTAGGATAATATTCTTTATAATCAGATTTTAATTTATCATTGGATAAATGAGTATAAATTTGAGTTGTCGCAAGATTTTCATGTCCTAGAAGTTCTTGTATTATTCTTAAATCTGCCCCATTTTTAAGTAAATGTGTGGCAAATGTATGTCTTAAGGTATGAGGAGAAATATTTTTCTTTATACCTTTTTTGATGGCATAATTTTTAATGGTTTTAAAAATAAACTGTCTTGATAATTTATCACCCCTATTATTTAAAAAGATATAAGTACTATTTTTCTTATTTAATTTTTCACGATAGTTATAGATATAATCATGTAAAGCATCTATGGCATAATCACCTAAAGGGATAATTCTTTCTTTTCTCCCCTTCCCCATTATTCTAATTAGACACTCATCAAAATCTAAATTAGATAACTCAATATTTGTAAGTTCACTTATTCTAATGCCACTAGAATATAAAAGTTCTAAAATAGCTTTATCTCTGGCATTATATTCATTTTCTACTTTGATATTTAATAAAGATGATACTTCTTCCAATGTTAAATATGTAGGCACATTTGCCTCTAATTTTGGCCTATCTATTTCACTAACAGGATTATATGATAGTAAATCAATTATTTTTAAATAATTATAAAAACTTTTAAGTGAACTAATATTATGAGATATTGTTCTAGATGATAGATTACTAATATGTTTTAAATACATTCTTAAATCACTGGCGTTTACTTTAAGTAAATCTTTTTTAATAAAGATATTAAAATGATTAATGCCATTTAAATATGCACTAACTGTATTAGAACTATAACCTCTTTCTAAACTTAAATAGTTTTCATAATCAAAAATTAGTTTTTCGTTCATACTATCACCACTTTAATTATACATTTAACTTTTAAATTAAGCAAATTTAATATATAATACTTTTAGGTGATTCTATGGAACTTCTAGCAAATAAATTAAGACCTACAAAGCTATCAGATATTTATGGCCAAGATCATTTAATTGGTAAGAATAAGGTTTTATCTAATTTGGTTAAAAATAAAGTCTTATTTTCATGTATTTTATATGGGCCACCTGGAACTGGAAAAACATCTATTGCCAATGCCTTAGTTAATGAACTTGGCTTTAAAGCAAGATTTTTAAATGCTGTGGTAAATAAAAAAGAAGATTTTGATGTTGTGATTGCCGAAGCTAAACTATATGGTAGTATGGTTTTAGTAATTGATGAAATTCATCGAATGAATAAAGATAAACAAGATTTACTTTTACCATATTTAGAAAGTGGTTTAATAACCATGATTGGTCTTACAACCTCTAATCCATATCACTCAATTAATCCAGCTATACGAAGTCGCTGTCAAATATTTGAAGTAAAGATGCCTGATAAAAAGGATATTATTAAATGCTTAGAAAAAGCTTCTTTAACTTTAGATAAAATTAAAATAGATGATGGTGTTTTAGATAAAATAGCCAATATATCTAATGGTGATATTAGAAGTGCTTTAAATGTTTTAGAAATGGCTTATTATAGCGCTAGTAAACATCATATTACAATTGATACATTAAAGACAATTAATTCTAAACCAGTCGTTTATATTGATAAAAATGATTCTAATTATTATGATGCTATTAGTGCCCTTCAAAAATCAATTAGAGGATCAGATGCTGATGCTGCTATATATTATTTAGGCCTTTTATTAGAAGGTGGAGATCTTGATATTATTGAGCGAAGACTATCAGTTATTGCTTATGAAGATATCGGTCTTGCTAATCCTGCTATTGGGCCTAAATTAGATGCTGCTATTAATGCGGCTAATCGTGTGGGATTTCCAGAGTGCATTATTCCTTTATCTGCTATTGTAATTGAAATGGCCTTATCACCTAAAAGTAATAGTAGTTACCTTGCTATTGATAAAGCCTTAAACACTATTAGAAGTGGTAATACTGGTAAAGTACCTAACCATCTTAAAACTAATAGTAAAGATTATAAATATCCTCATAATTATAAAAACGCTTGGGTTAATCAACAATATTTACCAGATAAAATTAAAGATATGAAATTTTATCAACCTAAAGATAATCTATATGAAAATAATTTAAATAAAATAAACGATGAAAAAAGAAATAATTCTTAAAACGCGAATTATTTCTTTTTAGTTATATCATTAATTACATAGCTTGCACACATTAACCCAGCAATACCTGGAATGTAACTATTAGTCCCTAAATTTTCATTTTTAACTGGTACTTCCGTGCTACTTACAACTTTAAATTTACGATGTAAATGAGCGTCCTTTACTCTTTTGCGCAATATTCTTGCGATAGGATCATTTATTGTTTTATCTAAAGTAGTTATTTCAAATTTAGATGGATCAAACTTATTAGCTGTTCCCATACTTGAAACTAATTTATATTTATTAGAATTTTTTATAAGTAAAAATTTAACTACTAAATCATCACAAGCATCAATAACATAATCATATTTTTTATCCATTATTTCATTAAAATTATCTTCCGTAATAAAGAATTCTCTAGCATCAACATTAACTTCTGAATTTATTTCTAAACCTCTATTTTTTGCAACTTCAACTTTTGGAAGACCAATATTTTTATTTGATGTAATAATTTGCCTATTTAAATTAGATTCTTCGACTTTATCACCATCAATTATGGTAATATTTTTAATTCCTGCTCTAACTAAGGCTTCAAATGCATAGCCCCCTACTCCGCCAAGACCAACAACTAAGACATTTAACTTTTGCAAAGATTTAAACTTATCTTTACCAATTAATCTAATCATTCTCTCAAACATTTTTACCTCCAAAATAAAAACCTAGAAAACAGTCGCAGTGATAAAAACCCGCTCTAACACAGGTGGGCATCACATAAAAGATTTTAGGATCCCTGGCCAATGACCAGGTCTTCAACACCACCTTCTAATTAGATTCCCAATAATCACCAATAGTCGGTTTTATAATTGACCACTCTCTAGGTAATTACATTATATCATTTTTAACTATAAAATAAAATATATTTATTCAAATTTATTAATATTATTTAGATAAAGTAAGTGTTTTAGGCTTATCATTTAAATGATAGCCAATATCGTATGCTGCTTCTCTTTCTTTTTCTATATCATCTTTAAAACTATCACGTAATTCTTCAAATTCTTTAATTCTAACATCTTTTTCATTTTCAAATTTTTTAATTTTGGACAGTGCCTTTAAGTCGCCTAATTCAACATCCAATTTAAATCTATTTCCTTTTAAAACATTAAATTCTGATAATAAACCATTTAACTTTTTTTCATTTACTTTCTTGGAAATTTTAATTAATACTTCTGATATACCTAAAAATGGTGCACATATTAAAAAACTATTAAGTGTACCAATATAGGCTGGATTAGAAACCCCAACTAAAACAGAAGAAGCTAAAAATATAGTTACTACATCAAGTGTAAAAGTATCTAACAAATTAATATGCTTTTTAGTTTGAGATATACTATTTTCTACTTTAGCGCACTCTTCTTCTAATAGCTCAATTTCATTTTCAACTTTTAACATATCAACTAAATAAGGATTATTGTCTCTTTCAGTAAGATGCCCTTTTTCATCACTTACAATTGATTTCTTTTCATCTACTATATAACATTCTTTATTCATAAATATCACCAAACTTTCTTAATATTATATTAAATAGCATATAAAAAGTAAAGAATTAACTTTACTTAATTATTTGTACCTTTCCATCTTTCAATAACATTACAGTTGGCTGAATATGGTAGTGGGTTTGGTAAATCCATTTTAATTAAAAGTGGGATTTTAAAAGCACTACCAAATGATACTAAAGTACCTGCTTGAAGTGAATTTAATTTTTCAATAATGTCGGCAGATACATTTGGTAGCATTTTTTCAATATATTCTAAATCTTTAGGATGGGTCATTTTTAATACTAAGAAATTACTCATTTGAGCAACAACTGTTTCAGATATATCAACTGGTCTTTGACTTATTAAATCAATAATAACACCATATTTACGACCTTCTTTAGCAATTCTTTCAAAAATATTATAGCCAAGTAAGAATTTATCATTATCGGCTGTTACATATCTATGAGCTTCTTCAATTATTAAATGAAATGGTATGCTTGCTCTTATTCTTCTACCCTTTGCAAAATCAAAGGCCATTTTACTAATTATTTTAACGATTACTTTGGCTAAATTATCATCAATGTCTTCTAAATTAATATTTACAATTTGGCTTCTACGATTATTTAAAACAATTAAACTGGAAATATATTGCTCTAAATTCATATAATCTTTTACTTCAAATATTCTTGCATTAGCACTATTAATGATTGAATGAAGTCTTACCTTTAAAATAATAGCTGAATCTTGCATAATACGATTATTTAAAAATCCTTCTCCAATTAAAGTAAAATCTAAGGCTTTAGCTACATCATTTAAATTATAATAGGCTTTATCAGGAAGTGGGATTTTGCTTTCAATTTCATCATCAATATTTTTAGCAATATATTCATTAATTAATACACTTTCGCCAAATTCACCTTTAGAATCTATTTTAAAGCAATCAGAAAATCTTCTTACATAACCTATACCTGCTATTTCAGTATTCATATTAAAGTTAGGTGTTGAACAAGACGCAATAATAGTAAAGATGTCATTTCTTTTACCTGCAGAATTTTGATTACTAAATAAAACTGATTGAATTGCTTTAGCAATTAAATGGTCTTTTAACTTTACAATATCAGGTGTGTTTTGGCTAAACATCTTTGCAAGTTTCATAGTTCTCTCAATGATAGTTAGCTGCGCATGATTATCAGCATTAAGTAGTAGCGCCATATCATCATTAGTAAGTAAATATACTGGAATATGTAATATTTGATCTGTCTCATCAACTGGATTAGTCGTTAAAAACTTATATTGATAATTAGAATTTATTTGATTAATTGCTTTAAAAGCATTTTTATATTCACCATAAGCATCAAAAATAAATAAATTAGCATTATAAGATAGAAAATTTTTATTTAGAAAGATATTTTGGACAATTCTTGATACTGAACATGATTTACCAGAACCAGAGTTACCAAAAATAGCTAAATGGTTGGAAAATAAATCATTAATATTAGCATAAATGCTTCTATTAGCATAAATTGGGCTTTTACCAATATATAAAGAGCTTGGTGTATTACTACCCATAATAATATTTAATTCATCATCATTAATTACTCTTAAATTACTAGTTAAAACTGGTTTTTTAATTGTACCAGCAATAAATCTATCACCAGCAAATTCTCCTAAAAGTTCGATTTTAATACTATCTTCATCAATATTTTTAACTTCACCTAAGAGTTTATCATTGCCACTTTCAAAGATAACGTGTAAATTCATTAAATTACTTATAACATTACCTTCTTTATTTAATTCGACGATTGCTATATTATCACTAATGTATTTAATTTTTCCGAACATTTTAACCAACCTCTTTACTATAAGTAAGTATAACATATTTTGGGCAAAATAAAAAGATAATTTTTCTTGATTATCTTTACTTAATTAGTGTAATATCACTATTACTTAAAACTTTTGAAAATTTATAATCAATTTCTTCTTTATTATTAATATAATTTTTAAGCTCATCATATAAATATTTATATTTTTTCATAATATTTTTATAATCTAAATCTTTATCTAATAATTTACGATTAAATTGTGATGATTTTAAATATTTTAAGCATAATACATCATGTTTTTTCTTAATCTCATTAAGTAATTCATTTAATTCATTACTAGTTAAACTTTTAATATAATCATAATCTAATATATCTTCTCTATTTTTAATAAGTTCGATTTTATTTATATCACTTATTTCAATTAATGTATCATTACTATCATAGTTTGATATTTCTATATTATTTAAATCATGGGCTTCTACATATAAAATATTATTTCTTATTACTTTCATACAATACCCTATTTAAGTTTTAAACTATATATATAACTATCATTAATAGTATCTATAATAATTTGATATTTATTTAAGATATTTTTATCAATTGATTCTAAATCTTTACTATTAATAGATTTCTTATTAAGATAATCATTGCATATATTTAATAACTTATAATAATCAATATAAGAAGCCTTGCTTTCTAAAATTTCATCAATATCAAACATTTTTAAAGCATTAATGCTAATTATAAATAAGGCTTTTTCTAACTCATTAATAGATTCTTTTTTTATTAGAAGGTATAAAAAGTATTCCATGTAACTATAAATGCTTTTTCTTAATGTAACATAACTATTAATTAAATTAATTTCTGGATTTGGATAATTACGAGTAAAAACAATAGATATTTTATCTAAATCATTAATACTTTTACTATCTAAAATTTCTTTTAATATTTGTTTAGTATTATTTAAAATAATTTGTTTAGCATTTTCATCATCAGTATTTACAATTTTTAAATATTTAATTAGTTCACTAATTAATTTTATATATAAATCTTCAATATAATTAGGTAATAGTTGACGAGCTAAATCATCTTTAGCACGACTTACTTGTAACATAATATCATCTCTTTTCTAATATTTTGTTACTCTTAACATATCTCCTTTTTAAATATTCAAATATTTTGTTATGCATTTTATATAAATTATGCTCTAGATTTTCAATAGTATCTATACTAATATCTTTACCACTTAAAGCATCACATATTAAATCTATTAAAGCGCATTCATCAAAGTATCTATCAATTGTTTGTTCAGTATTATAGATACGTAAATCTACATAAAAATTATCTATATCAAGTTCATTTATACTATTGTAAGCAAGTAAAAAATCCTCATGTAAATGATAATCAGACATTTTATTAAGAATAATATCAGATGCTAAATAATATGCTTTTTGATAAGCAAGTTGACGCAATTTTATTATTTTAGGTAATAGGATAGATAATCTTAAATTTTCTTCAGGTAATCCTTTAAAATCAAGATATTTAGTTCTGACTTTAGTATTTAAACAACTAATATCATCTATTTGTTTTAAATCATCTTTAATTAAATTAATAAATCTACCTTGATATTTATTATATTTTGTAATATGGTTCATTAAATCCACAAATATTTTATCAATATTTCGAGGGATATATTTAGAGTATTCATTTGTTAATTCATTATAAACTTCATCCGAATAACTATCAGATTTTTGAATCGGCTCATTTTCCATATAATCATCTCTTTTCTTTAACAGTAGATATTCTAACATATTTTACTATAAAAGTATAACTAAAATTACTAAAAAATGAACTAAAGTAATAGTTTAAGCAAAATTTTAATATTTTCATATATTATAATAGGTGATAAATATGTGTCCAGGTCCAAATCATAATCCATTTAAAGGCTTAGGTATAGCCTTATGGATACTTATACTATGTGGTTTAATATTTTATCAAATAATTTTGACTTTTATTTTTCCTTTTAGATGGCATATATTTATTTTACTAGTGGAAATTTGTCTTTTATTTTTCTTGCTTATAAAAATAATATGGCCTTATTAAGATAAAAACCTCATTAAAAGTGAGGTTTAATCGTTATCTAACGGATAATATGGTTTAATAAGTTTTTCCGTATTATTAATGTAATCTATTAATTTACCAACTGAGATAGTGTTTTCCATCTCATCATCAGTAAAATATGTTACTTTAGGAAGTGAGATTACGATAAATAGTAATCTTTTTTCGTTATTTTTAAGTTCATTATTTTTTAAATAATTACTTAAAAACGAACCATAATCATATTTATTAAAATCATTATGATATAAATTAATTAAATCTAGAACCGGACTATCAACTTTATAATTATCCCAACTAATAAAATTATTATTTTTAAAATGCTCTAAACTAAGATTATTATGGCAATAAACTACTCTAGTTTTATCACTATTAAAAACAGCTTTATACCATTTTTCTAGTTCATCTTTTAAAAATTTAATTAATGAATTTATTTTGCTTTCATTTCTAATTAGTAAATAATAAGATGGTCTCATATATTCTTCATTTTCGGCTTCTATGTAAATCTTATTATAATACGATTCAAAATACATTATATTGCCTAAAATATTTTCATATATTTCTTTCACATCATCTTTAACTATTGGTTTGGTAAAACTAGTTTTGTAATGAAGATTAGCAAGAGTTTTAGCCATATCATTGGCTTTTTGATTAATAGGCGTTTTTACATCATCTATATATTCATAGACATAATTATTGTCGTATTCATCAATTATTTTAGGATAGTTTCCAAAAGACCTACTATCTAAATAAGCAAATAAATCTTTTAAATCTTTATTTTTCTCTTTAACTACATATTTACCACTATCAGTATCAACTATTGTTGATTTACCTGCTAATGTTATTTTTTTAGGATTAAATACTTCCTTAATTCTCTTCATCTTCAGGAATTAGTAATTTCATATTGAGTTCTAGACTATCAAAAGTATTATATTTCTTTAAAGTATTAACGTTTACTTTATATTTATTACAAATGCTTTCTAAAGTATCATTCATGACAACCGTATGAATATGATATTTAATAAAACCATCATCTTTATTTAAATTATTTAAAAACATTTGCTGGTCTACTTTAACATCATCATTTGCACTTGGCATATTTATTTCATTGACATCTAAATTGATGTCTTTATCTACTACATCTTCTATATCTACTCTATCAGTTTCTTCAGGAGTAGAAAGGGTATCTTCACTTAAATCAACTACTTCAGCTTCATTATTATTTAAAAATTCATTAAGTTCTTCTTTATCGTTAAATTCAATTATTTCTTTTTCACCAGTTATTGTATATTCAATATTTACTGATAATTCATCACCATTTTTAAAATCATAAGTAAAGTCATTAATTTCTACTTCCATTGTATCTAAATTAATATCACTAGGTATTTCATGAGTAAATGGGATTTTATAACTAAAATCTTCTTTATTAATACTTATTTCATGTAAACGATAATCACCAGAAATAATAAATACTCCATCTAAATTAGAACCATCAATATCAAAGTTATATTCAATGGAGATACTAGTTATTTCATAAATATTGGTTTTAAATAAAAATTCTTTACTAATTGTAAAAGTTTCATTCATATAATCATTCCTTTCATAACAACTATATGAACAAATAAAAATAAAAGACCAAATATCTTTTATTTTATAATTGCTTATCAATATTTCCTTGAAGTTTTAAAGTATTATTTTCAAGATAATAATCATTTCCCATCTCTGGAAGGGTAACAAATTCTCTTAAATATTTTTGTCTACCAACTCGAGATACTTCTCTTTTCACTTCTTCATATTTATCACTAGGAACATCAACCATAGTGCGAACACCTTTATTTAAAGCTCTTTCAGCGTATTCTTCACTACTTTCATTTTGAATAATTTTATCTTCTCTTTTCCAAATTGGGGTGCCATTTGCATCATCTGCTACTTTAATAAGTTCAAAGATGTTGCCGTAACTTGGTTTTTCATATTTAGGATCATACTCATAGAAAATATGAATATCATGGGTAGGAATACTAGTTTCTTTAGGAGTTTGAATATCATGAGGGAAGTATTCTTTAGTTCCATCTTTTACTTTACCTTCAACATATCCAATATAACCAACTTCATCTTTTTCTGCATTAACTATTAACTGACTATCTGCAAGTTTCTCACGAAGTGGCGCAGTTTCAGGTACATTTTTAATTTGGTAATAATAATCACAATAAGAATTAGGTGCTAGTTCTTTACCTAATTTACGGATAAAATTACGGCTACGATTAAAACCATTAGCAAGACCTGCATATTCAGTAAGTAATGAATTATCTAAAATGCGCACTCTTTCATTATCTATTGGCCATAATGCCACTAATTCAAGATTGTTTGAATTCTTAGTAAATTTTAATCCTTTCATATTTTTTATTACATCATCTAAATCATAAAGTACTACTCTTTCCATTTTTTACACTCCTTTTTGTGACTTTAAATAGTTAATTGCTTCATCAAAACTACTTATATCTTTAATAATTATATCATACTTTAATTTTTTTGCATAGTCTAAAGCACTTTTATAGTTTTCTTTAGGACATAGAAAGATATCCGCGTGTTTTTTTACGGCTGATGATAGTTTATATTCAATCCCACCTATCTCACCAACTGTACCATCAAGATTTATAATTCCAGTACCAACTATTTTTTTGCCATTAGTAATATCATCTTTAGTTAAAGCATTGTAAATAGCAAGAGCAGTAATAAGTCCACCACTTGGCCCAGACTCAGAAGATTTATTTTCAACTTTTAAATTATAATCCGATTTAATATCAATAATATTTATAAATGATAAACCAACATATACTCTATCATCTTCCTTATAAACAGTACTGTAAGTTTCTTTTTCCTTTTTACCATCTAAATATTTAATTTTAATCTTATCGCCTTCCTTTTTACCTTTAACATAATTAGAGAAATCTTCAAAACTTTTAAAACGATTATCATCGAAACTTATTATTTCATCACCAACAGAAAGATTACTATCATTTTTATCAGTTTTAAATTTTACATAAAATGAAGATGAAGTTATCTCAAAAGGTACTTCTGCTTTAGTAAATGCTACATACATAGCATTATTTAAGGCTTCTTTATATTCTAAACTATCTCTTTTTAAAACATCATTCATGTTTTCCTTATCAGATATAGTTAGTTTATCTTTTTTTACAAGTTTCCAGCTAGGAATTACTTTAGCAAGTAAATAAAATGGTAGTCTACCTTGCACCATACCTACATAAGCCATATTAAATGTACCTTTACTTTTATATAAATTATCGCCACTTATTCTAGATGTAGCATTTATCGTACCACCTGGCTTATAAATACTATAACCGGTATCATAAAAACAAAATATTGCAAAACAAATTAAAAAAATAATACTAAAATAATTATCTTTAATAAATCTTTTTACTTCTTCATAAATTTTATTAATATATCTTTTCATAATTAAATTATAGCATGTTATAGGAGAAAAAATGAAGAATTTTATCAGAAATATACTAATTATTACAATTCTTATTTTAATTTTTATTAAAAGACCATTAGTTATCTTAGCAGTTATAAATAGTCTTAAATTATGGCAAGAAAGTATCTTACCAAGTGTTTTTCCTATTATAATTATGAGTGATTTAATACTAAGTTCAAATATTATTAATATAATAAGTAAGTATATTGGTCCACTTTTTACTAGAATTTTTAAGGTAAGTAAATATGCTTCATATGTAATTATAATGTCTTTTTTAAGTGGATGCCCTACTAATGCAAAGTATATTAAAGATTTACTTGATAATAACGTAATAGATAATAATGAAGGAATTAAACTATTATCGATGTCACTTTTATATAACCCTATCTTAATATTATCTATTACAAGCTATTTAAATTATCAAGATAGTATTTATTTAATTATAGCTAATCTTTTGTCAAACCTTATCGTTGGACTATTAAATCGTAATTATAAATGTAATAATATGAGTAATAATTTTAAAATAAAAGAATTTAATTTAATAGAAAGCATTAGTAAATCTATTGATATCGTTATGCTTATTTTAGGTTGCATTATAACATTTGCTGTATTAAATAGTATCTTACCAATTAATCATCCCCTTTTATCAGGCATTTTAGAAATTACCAATGGAATTAATGGAATAAACAATATAAATATTCTATATAAATATAAATTAATCTTT
>CACZQI010000054.1 GCA_902783345.1 uncultured Erysipelotrichaceae bacterium | reverse complement strand
GAACTGATGTATGGCTTGGAAATGCAAGAGACTTATGTACACCAGATATAAATGGTAATATTCAAGTTCCATTTAAAGATGTTATTGGTTGTCGTGATGATATTATGGTTTATTTAATGTATCAAGGTTTGGAACCAATTAAAGCATTTAAAATAATGGAATTTGTACGTAAAGGTAAAGCTAGTAAGCCTAAAGAAAAAGCCGAATGGGAAAAACATAAGAAAACTATGGAAGATGCTGGAATACCAGATTGGTTTATTAATTCTTGCTTTAAAATTAAATATATGTTCCCTAAAGCTCATGCTGCCGCTTATGTTATCTCTGCTTTTAGAATAGCGTGGTTTAAAGTTCATATGCCTGTCTACTTTTATGCATCATGGCTTACCTCAAAAGCTACTGATTTTGAAGTTGAAACTATGTTAAAAGGGTATAATGCAATTAAAATGAGAATTGAAGAAATAGTCGCTAAAGGTTATGATGCGACGGCTAAAGAAACGGGTTTACTAGAATGTTTAAGAGTATGTTTAGAAGCAAGTGCTAGAGGAATTAAATTTGCGCCTATTGATTTAAATACTAGTGAGGCAAGTATGTGGGGTGTTGTTGATGATAATACAATAAGACCACCATTTATCTCAGTTGAAGGTTTGGGAGACTCTGTAGGTAAACAAATTGTTAAAGAAAGAAATAAGGCCCCATTTATAAGTATTGAAGACTTACAAAATAGAGGTAAAGTTAATTCTACCACAATTGAAAGATTAAGAGCCTTAGGAGTTTTAGAAGGTTTACCTGAATCTAGTCAGTTAAGTTTATTTTAAAAAAAGAAGAATAATAAGTTTTGAGTTTATTCTTCTTTTTTTTACAAAAATATCATATACTTATATTAGGTGAATAGTATGTCTTTAGATGAATTTGGAGAAGTAACTGTTAATATTGATTTGTATGAATATAATACTTATAAAGTACATTCCATAGCAAAGTATTTAATAATTGTTGATAATATAGTAAAACTTACTAAACTAATTAATTATTTAAATGCCGAAAATTTAAAATATTTTGTGATTGGTAATGGTTCTAATATTATTTTGCCAAGTTTTTATGATGGTGTTGTAATTAAACTTAATATTAATGATTTAGAAATAAAAAATGATAAAGTTATAGTTGGAGCTTCTTATATGATAAATAGATTATCAATGGATTCTATTAACCATAATTTATCTGGTTTAGAATGGGCAAGTGGCATTCCTGGAACAATTGGAGGGTCAATATATGGTAATGCTGGTGCCTATAATGATAGTATTTCTAACTATGTTGAAGAAATTGAAGTATTAGAAAATAATCACATTAAAATACTTAAGAAAAATGATATATTTTTTGAATATCGCTCATCTAGTTTGCAAAAAAGAAATCTAATTATTCTAAAAGCCACTTTAAAACTTAAGAAGGGTAATAAAGATGAATCACTTGCACTTGTTAATGATCGTTTGCAAAGAAGAATTAATACGCAGCCATTAGACTATCCATCAGCAGGCTCTGTATTTAGAAATCCAGATGGGTTTTATGCTGGTAAATTAATTGAAGATTTAAATTTAAAAGGAACAACAATAGGCGGCGCTAAAATATCAGAAAAACATGCTAATTTTATAATTAATACTGGTAGTGCAACAGGAGAAAATATTATTGAGCTAATAAATTTAATTAGAACAAAAGTTAAAGAAAAGTATCAAATAGATTTAATACTTGAACAAAAAATAATTAATTGATCTGCAAATTAGCAGATTTTTTAAATTAAAAAATAGTTATTAAAAATAATAAAACTAATTATAAATATTTAAATAATAATGAATTAAAATAATCGGTTGTTCTTGAAGAATACCTAACTAATTGTTATAATTAAAATGGATTTTGAGGTGTTCTTATGAAATTAAAAAATAGTTATTTTTTTACTTTAAGAGAAAATGTTAAAGATGAAGATAGCATATCAGGTAATCTTTTAGTTAGAGCCGGAATGATTAAAAAAGTATCTAGTGGTATTTATATGTTTTTACCAATGGGATTAAAAGCTTTAGATAATATTAAAACCATTATTAAAGAAGAAATGGATAAAACTGGAGCACAAGAATTATTAATGCCTAGCATGATACCAGAAGAGATTTATGAAACATGTGGCAGAGTTGATGCTTTTGGCTCAAGTATGTTTCATTTAAAAGATCGTTATGATAAACCTTATGTTTTAGGTCCAACTCATGAAGAAATGTTTACGATTGCTGCTAAAAGTATGGTTAGAAGTTATAAAGATTTACCATTTACAATATATCAAGATGCACCTAAATATCGTGATGAAGCAAGACCACGTTTTGGTTTAGTTAGAGTTAGAGAATTCTTTATGAAAGATGCCTATTCATTTGATAAAGATGAAGAAGGTTTAGATAAATCATATAAATTAATGTTTAACGCTTATAAAAAAATATTTGATAGATGTCATTTAAATTATGTAATTGTTAAAGCTGATACTGGTGCGATGGGTGGAAGTTTATCTGAAGAATTTCAAGCAGTTACTGATTTAGGGGAAGATTTATTAGTATTATGTGATAAATGTGATTATGCTTCAAATTTAGAAGTTGCAACCAGAAAAATAATTGATGAAAAAGAAGAAGCAAAAGGTTTTGAATTAGTAGAAACACCACATAAAGAAACTATAGAAGATGTTTGTAAATATTTAAATATTGATATTAAAAAGAGTGTTAAAGCCCTTCTTATGAATGTTAATGGCGAACTTGTGATTTTCTTTATAAGAGGTGATAGAGACTTAAATGAAAATAAAGTATGTAAACTATTAGATGTTAAAGAAATTAATTTTGCTGATGATGTCCTTATTAGTAAAAGTAATGCTGTAGCTGGGTATACAGGCCCAATTAAACTTACTGGCGCTAAAGTAATTATTGATGAAGAACTTAAATATATGTCTAATTTTGTTGTAGGTGCTAATTTAGAAGGATACCATTATATAAATGCAAATTTATCTGATTTTAACTATGATATGTGTGCTGATATTGTTAATGCTAAAGAAGGAGATATATGCCCAGTATGTGGTGGTAAATTATACTTTAAAAAAGGCATTGAAATAGGTAATACTTTTAAACTTGGAACTAAATATGCAGAAAAGTTAAATCTTACTTATCTAGATGAAAATAATGAAAATAAACCAGTTGTAATGGGATGTTATGGTATTGGGCCAGGTAGAATCCTAGCATCTATTATTGAGCAAAATAATGATGATAAAGGAATTATTTTTCCACTATCTATTGCTCCATATAAAGTAGCTATCGCTCTTTTAAATACTAATGATGATGAAGCCATAAATTATGCTAATAATTTGTATGATGAATTAATAAATATTGGTATTGATACATTACTAGATGATAGAGAAGAAAGACCAGGAGTTAAATTTAATGACTTAGAACTTATTGGCGTGCCAATTAGAATAACTGTAGGTAAGAAATTATCTGAAGGATTAGTTGAATTTAAAGCAAGAAATAAGGAAGAAAGCATAGATATTAAAACTAGTGAAATAGTAAATTATATTAAAGAATATATAGATAAGAATAAATAAGTGGATTAAGTGTTTGTTTGCTTATACATATTATAACTTAATTAAAGAAACTTAAAGTTAAATAGTTTCTTTTTTCTTTACTATTGAAAAAATATCATATCTATTTTATAATAATAAAGAATAGATAAATATGTCTATTAGGTGATTTTATGAAAAATAAAAAGGGTCAGGCTCTAGTTGAATTTATTATTATTTTACCTGTTTTAATTTATGTAGTTTTAATCATGATAGATATATTAGTTATATTCAATAATAAAACTACTTTAGAAGGTAGAATGGATGAAGTAGTATATTTATATAAGAATAATCGTGAAAATGAAATAAATTCATACTTAAAAAAAGATTTAAAAAATGTTAAATATAGTGTTAAAAGTGATGATAAATATACCTATTTAACAATTGATATGGATTATGAATTTATGACACCAGGTATTGCTAATATTATGGGTAAAAATTTTGATATTAAATGTGAGAGAGTGATAGTAAATGCAAACTAAGAAAAACAATTCTAAAGTATTCTATATTTTAATACCATTATTCTTTATAATAGCGGCTTTTTTCTATGATAATATTTTAATAATTGGTCAAAAGAAATATTACCAAAAAGAAACTGAAGCAATAATTAAAGATGTCTTAACTAATAGTTATAATAATAAAGAGGAAATGGTTAAAAAACTATATGAAGAAAAAAATTTAGAAACTATTCAGCTTAATACAAGATATGAAAACAATATTTTATATGTTTATAATAATCATACATTCTCTGCATTTTTTGGTTATGTTTTTGGGATTAAATCATATCGCACCGAAGTTAATTTCAAAGCGTATGTAGATGATAAAAATGAAGTAAAAATAGAAGAAATAAAAGAGGTTTAAATGGCAAAGGGGAAGACTATTTGTGTATATGGCGCTAAAGGTGGAATTGGGAAATCAACTTTTGTACTTAACTTAGCCGGTGTTTTATCTAATAAAGAAAAAAGAGTATTAATATTAGATTTAGATTTATCTAATGGCGCAATTGCTTGTTCATTAAATGCCAATGTAAATAAGACTATTTACAATTTTTGTGATGACTATAACAATAACCGATTTGATAATATTGAAAATTATATCAGCAAATATAATGAATATATTGAGTTTATTGCCGCACCTAAAGACCCTAGACAAAAGTCTAAAATAGATTCTAAATATTTAGATGTTTTAATTGATAAATGTATTTATAAATATGATGTTATTTTAATAGATACTGCTTATACTTTAGATGAAGTAAGTGTTTTAGCTTTAGATAAAGCAGATACAATACTTTTTATGATTGTTAATGATGCTATTATGCTTAAAAACTTTAAAAATGTTTTAAATATTATGCAAGATAATGAATTAAATAATTATAAAACAATCTTAAATAATAGTGTTAATCCAGATAAGAATTATTTTTCTATGTATGATATTAAAAGCATTTTAGGTATTAATATAGATTATGTAATAAGTCAAGACTTTTATACTCGTAAAATTGATTCACTAACTATTGGTGGAGATATTATAACTTTAAAATATCATGATTTTAAAGATTATAAAGTATTTGAGCTTATTGCAAGTGACATTACAGGAGGGGAAAATGAGTAAATCATTAAGAGAAGATTTTAATTTTCAAACTAAAAATAGTTTAAATAAAGAAATTACTAATGATTACGATGTTTTTCCTGATAAGAAATTATTAGATGAACTTCGTAAAAGAATAATAGAATACTTAATAGATCAAGAAATTCCAGAAGGAATGGAGTTAAATGATTTTATTAATGATAAAATTGATAATGCTTTAGAAGGTTATGATTTAACTAATTTAGAAAGAAGTCATATTTATAATTTAATAGATGATGAAATAAATGGTTATGGCCCGATTAATGAATTATTAACCGATAGTAACATTACGGAAATTATGGTTAATGGACCTAAAGATGTTTATGTTGAAATTGATGGTAAACTTATTAAAGATAATAGTATTTCATTTATTAATGATGAGCATATTATTAGAACTATTCAAAGACTTATCGGGCCACTTGGTAGAACTATTGATGCATCTAATCCAATGGTTGACTCACGTCTTTCAGATGGTTCCAGAATTAATGCAATTATTCCGCCTCTTAGTGTTAATGGGCCAGTAATTACTATTCGTAAGTTTAAAAGAAATATGACTAAGATTGAAGATTTATTAAGAGTAGGGTCTTCAACAGCTGAAATGGCAACTTTTTTAGAAGCTGCTGTTAAGGGTAAACTTAATATCATTGTTTGTGGTGGAACTGGTTCTGGTAAAACAACGCTTTTAAATATCTTAAGCGGATTTATTAGTAACAATGAGCGTATTATTACTATTGAAGATGCTGCTGAATTAAAACTTGAACAAGAACATGTTATTAATCTAGAAACTAGAACGGCTAATTATAGTAGTAATTCTGAAGTTACTGTTAGAGATTTAGTAATTAATGCTCTTCGTATGAGACCAGATCGAATAATCGTTGGAGAATGTCGTGGTAAGGAAGCCTTTGATATGTTACAAGCAATGAATACTGGTCATGATGGATCTTTAACAACACTACATGCTAATGGGGTAATGGATGCTTTAAACCGTTTAGAAACCTTAGTATTAATGAGTGGTATTGATATTCCAATTGCAGCTGTTCGTGAATATATTGAAAATGCTATTGATTTAGTAATCAATATTCAAAGAATGCATGATGGTAAAAGAAAAATAGTTAATATTAGTGAAGTAGTTGGTTTTGAAAATGATATGATTAAGTTAAATCCTATCTTTGAATTTATTCAAAAAGGTTTAACTAGTGAAGGAGAAGAAAACGGAGAATTTAGGAAAAATAAAGGAGTTCCTAAAGTTTATGATTTATTAAAATCAAGAGGTATTACAGAAATAGATAATATGTTTAAAAAATAAGAAAGGAGTTTTAACTATGATAAAAGAATTTATTGGTTTATTATTACTAATTATGATAATTCTTTTAATTGTATTTATTATTTTAAAGCATAATAAAATTAGTAAATATAATGAAAGACTTGGTAAATATACTGTTAATAATAACCGTAGACAATCATTATCATTAGGTGATAACTGCGCTAAAATATATCAAAAATTTCGTCAAATCATAGTTAAATATTTAAATACTTCCTTTTATTTTGAAAATAAAATTATTAAATATGAAAAGTATTCTTTTATAGATTCACCAGTAAATTTAATTGCGACTAAAATATGTTTAGGTTTATTGTTTGGTTTCGTATATTTAATATCATCTTTATATAAGAAAAACTTTGATTTAATGTTTATGCTTTTATTTATGGTAATTGGTTACTTAATTTATAATGTTTATTTAATAATTAGTGAAAATAGACGTAATAAATTAATAGCGTCTGATTTACTTAAAGCTATAATTATTATGAATACTGCATTTAAATCAGGTTATAATATTTTTCAAGCAATTAATTTTGTATCTAAAGATTTAAATGGACCAATAAGTGATGAATTTAAAAAAATTGGTAATGATTTAAATTATGGTTTAGAAATTAAAGATGTATTTGATCGCTTTTATGAAAGAGTTCATTTAGAAGATGTTAAATATATAACTAGTAGTTTAAGTTTACTAAATTTAACTGGTGGTAATTTAGTAGGGGTATTTAATAATATTGAAAAATCATTTACCAATAAAAAAAGATTAAAAGATGAATTAAATGCAATGACAAGTAGTTCAAGATTAGTATTTTATATTTTATTAGTTATGCCAGCATTTATTATTTCCATTTTATTAATGCTAAGTCCAAGTTATTTTAGCCCTTTATTAAAACATCCTTTAGGAATACTTTTATGTTTTGTGGCCATAGTACTTTATATATTCTATATCATTATAATTAGAAAGATCTTGAAGGTGGAAGCATGAAAAATAATAGTAGTATTGTAAATAGAATATATACAAAAAAAACTATTGAGAGAATTAATCGTAAAAATGCCTTATTAGGTATTTCTTATAATTATAATATTAATGCTTTATTAGAAGCCCATTTATTAATTTGTATATTTATATTAATTATTAGTTTTATTATTAAAAGAGATATTTTATTATCTTTAGTAGTAACTATTCTTTATTATTTTGCCTTTGAATATTTATTCTTTGATATTAGATTATATAAAAGAGCCAAAGTATTAGAAAAAGAATCTATCTTATATTTTGAAATTTTATCACTTACTTTAGAAGCAGGTAATAACTTAATTAATGCGATTGAACTTACTAGTAAAACTATTGATAATACTTTAGCAAAAGAGTTTAGAAAAGTAATTGAAGATACAGAACTTGGTAAAAGTTTAAGTGAAAGTTTAAATGATTTAAAAATGCGTATTCCAAGTGATACTGTTAATAATATTATTTTAAACTTATTAGAATCAAATATTTATGGTAATAACATGATAGATTCTTTAAATAACCAACTTGATTATTTAAATGATAAATTGTTATTAGAAACGAAGGGTAAAATAAATAAAATGCCGATTAAAATTAGTATTGTTAGTGTTTTAATATTTGTACCTTTAATCTTAATTATTATCTTAGGACCAATAATTATCAATTTAATTTTTTCATAAGTCTAGTAATCTAGACTTTTTCATTGTCAAAAAATATATTTGTTCTTTAATATTATGGGCAATTATGATAAAATTATACTAGGGTGTCCTAATGAAAGATATATTTAAAAAAATCGATAAACCTTTATTTATATTTATGATTTTATATACTATTTTAGGATTAGTAATGATTTTTAGTGCGTCTTCAATTACAGCCGTATTATATAATCGAGTTGAAGAATCATACTTTTTTAAGAAACAATCTATTTTTGTTATTGCATCTTGGATTATGGGAATTGGTTTTGTCCTAAAGTTTCCTACTAGTAAATATCGAAAATTAGGGCCACTTGCTATGATAGGTATAACTGGAGCTTTAGCCCTTCTTATTCCATATGGAACTATAACTAATAGTGCTCGTTCTTGGTTTAATTTAGGCTTTTTTAAACTGCAACCAAGTGAATTTGTTAAATCAATTATGATAGTTTATTTAGCAGTTTATTTTGAAAGAATTATTACAAATAAAGATTATGATATTAAGAAGATAATATTTCCATTTATCATTATTTTAATTGCGTGTGGACTTATTGCGTATCAGCCTGATTTAGGGACAGCAGTTATAGTTGCTGGTATTGCTGGACTTGTCTTTTTAGCTATTCCTATAAATACAGAAGAAATGAAAAAAATGAAAATGGCATCTATAGTTACAGCATTAGTATTATTTTTATTTATTATAGTAGGCGGTAGGACTTTAAATACTGAGCAGGCTAGCCGTTTAACTTATAAAGACCCATGTACAAGATATACAGAAAAAACTGGTTATCAAGTATGTAATGGTTTTATTGCAATTAGTAATGGTGGTTTATTTGGAGTAGGTCTAGGTAATTCAACCCAAAAATATTTATATTTACCAGAAGCACATACAGACTTTATATTTCCTATAATTGTTGAAGAACTTGGGGCGATAGTTGGAGTTATAATTATCTTTGGCTTTATCTTTATTTTATGGCGCCTATTAAAAATTGCTAAAGAATCAAGTACAATAAGAGGCTCAATAATTGCTTATGGAACATTTTGTTATATATTTTTGCATTTAGTCATTAATTTTATGGGTATTTTAGCGCTTATTCCTTTAACAGGAGTTCCGGTACCATTTTTATCATATGGTGGTTCATTTTATATTAATTTAATATTTTTACTTTTCTTAAATCAAAGAGTTGTTATTGAAACAAATAATAATAAAACAAAAGAATTATTAAGGAGAATATAATGAAAAATAATAAGGGAATGACTATTGTAGAAATTATAGTGTCGTTAGTATTAATATCAGTAATACTTATCTTTTTAATGAATTTACTTATTACAGTGCAAAATTATAGTATTCAAGATCAAAATGCTACTGATTTACTTATTAATAAAGCCGTTATTACTAAAGCAATTGAAAAAGATATGAATGAATATAAGTTAAGTAGTGTAGGGCCATGTTTAGAAGCCGATTTAACTAAAACTAGAAGATATCCATTATTACCTAATAGTTTTAATAATTTATATTGTTTAAAGCTAACTTTTGCTGATGAATCCTTAGATGAATCAGAAGGCTTTTTAATTGCATATTCATATAATTATGCTACTAATGCTATTAAAAATGTTATTGGTTATAAAAGGGGTAGTAATCAAACAATTAGAGAAACAAAAGTATTAATGAATCCATCTGAACACCAAGGAATAGTGACATCATCTTGTAATTCAGCTAATAATGATAATTGTTCTTTAAAAATAACTTTGCCTGTAGTTGATAGTCTTGATAATCATTATGATATAGTGGCAACTTATATATATAAGAATAATGAATTTAGTTATACTTTAGGTGAAGCATATGGCTTTAAAATTCAATAATTATCTTGAATTTCTAGAATAAAAATTATTACTGTGTTATACTTTAGAGGTAGGTGAAGATTATGGCAAATAGAAGTGAATTAAGAGAAAAAATAATGACAATTATTTATCAAATATCTTTATATCAAAAAAATAAAATAGATTTTAATGTTGATGATGTTATTAAAGAAAACATCGAGATTGATAATGAATTTGTTAAAGATATGGTTTATGGGGTAGTAACTAATTATGATGAGTTAACTAATATTGCTAATAAACATTTACATAATTGGGATATTGATCGTTTAGATTTAACTGGTGCCGCAATACTTAGAATGGCAATATATGAAATTAAATATTTAGATACACCTAAAATAGTAGTTATTAATGAAGCAGTTGAACTTGCTAAAAAATATAGTGATGAAAGCGTAAGAAAAATGATTAATGCTGCTTTAGATAAGATTATTAATGAATAGGTGAATATGGATATTACATATAATACAATTACGGAAATAAATGATTATATTAAATCATTATTAGATACAGATTTATATTTAAATAAAGTTTATATTAAAGGTGAAATATCTAATTTTAAAAATCATACTAGAGGGCATTTATATTTTACTTTAAAAGATGAAAATTCGCGTCTTAATGCGGTTATGTTTGCAGGAAATACTAGAGGACTTACCTTTAATCCTAAAGATGGGGATAATGTTTTAGTAAAGGGGCGTATAAGTGCTTATCCTGCTAGTGGTAATTATCAAATATATGTTGAAGATATGACTTTAGATGGTTTAGGCGAATTATATATTAAATACGAAGAGCTTAAGAAAAAACTTTATAATGAAGGTTTATTTAATGATGAGCATAAAAAGGCAATTCCTAAATATCCCAATAAAATAGGGGTTGTAACCGCACCAACTGGAGCCGCAGTTAGAGATATAATGAGTACGATTAAAAGAAGATTCCCATTATGTGAAGTTATTCTTTTTCCAAGTTTAGTGCAAGGAGTAGAAGCTGCACCAAATATTGTTAAACAAATTGAAGTAGCCGATAATTATGATTTAGATGTTTTGATTGTAGGCCGTGGTGGTGGCTCAATTGAAGATTTATGGGCTTTTAATGAAGAAGTTGTTGCAAGAGCAATATATAATGCTAAAACACCTATTATAAGTGCAGTTGGTCACGAACCAGATTTTACCATTGCCGATTTTGTGGCTGATTTAAGAGCGCCAACCCCAACTGGAGCAGCAGAAATGGCCGTTCCTACTTTAAAGGATACTAATGAACTTATAAAACAATTAAAAATGAGACTTGATAAAAATATTAAAACAATTGTAAATAATAAATTTATTGATTTAAGAAATTTAAAAAATTCATTTATATTAAAAAATCCAATGAGTTTATATGAATTAAAAGAACAAAAATTAGACAAACTTATTGATAATCTAAATCATAATATGATTAATAATTTAAATACTAATAAACATAATTTAGAAATAATGATATCAAAAGTTAAACTAATTAGTCCGGAAAATTTAATATTAAATAAAAAGAGTATTCTAAATGAATATAGAATAAATTTAAATAATATTATTGATCGAAAACTTAATAATACTAAACATAAAATGGAATATTTAATTAATAGTTTAAATTTAGTAAATCCTTTAAATATCTTAAGTAAAGGATATTCATTAGTAAATTTTAATGATAATTTAGTTAAAAGTGCTGATGATTTAAAAGTAAATGATAAAATTAATATAAAATTTGCTAAAGGTGAAGTAAAAGCAATAGTAAAGGAGATTAATGATGGAAGAGAAAACATTTGAAGAAGCATTAAATGAACTTGAAGAAATTGTTAAAAAATTAGAGTCTGGTGAAGTTCCATTAGAAAAAGCAATAGATGAATATACTAATGCTATGAAATTAGTTAAAACATGTAGTGATAAATTAAATAATGCAACTGAAAAAGTTAATAAAATATTGGCAGAAAATGGTAGTCTTAAAGAGTTTAATGCTGAAAGTAACCAGTAATTGGTTATTTTTTTAATTCTTATAAAGCCACAATAATAATAGGTGATATTATGAAAAAATATATAATTTTATTAATAGCGCTAATCCCTTTAAATGTACTTAGTTACTCAAATTATATTATTCCTGGTGGTCAAACTCTTGGAATTGAAGTTAATAATAAAGGGGTTATGGTTATTGGTTTTTACAAGATTAATAATAAATTAAATAAAAATAAGTTAAAAATAGGGGATACTATTTTAATGGTTAATAATAATGTAGTTAATTCAATTGATGATCTAGTTAATGAAATAGAGAAAAATGTAGTTGATAATAAAGTAACATTTACAATAAAAAGAAAAGATAAATTAGTTGATATTGATTTTGAATTAGTAAATACTGATGGAAAGTATAAAACCGGTTTATATGTTAAAGATAGTATAACAGGTATTGGGACATTAAGTTATATAGACCCCGAAACTAAAATATATGGGGCTTTAGGCCATGAAATAGCAGATAGTAATTCTGGCTCATTAGTTGAAATTAAAAGTGGTAATATTTTTAGAAGTAGTATAACAAGTATTGATAAAAGTACTAAAGGATATGCAGGTACTAAAAATGCTAAATTTTATTCCAATGATATATATGGTAATATTGAAAAGAATACTAAAAAGGGTATATATGGGACTTATAGTAAAGATACATCTAATTTAAATACTATGGAAGTAGGTAAACTTTCTGATATTAAGTTAGGGAAAGCATCAATTTATACCGTATTAAATAAAGAAGATGTTAAAGAATATGAAATTATGATTGATCGTGTAAATGAAGGGGACCTTAAAAATATTCATTTTGAGATCACTAGTGACGAACTATTAAATAAAACAGGTGGAATTGTTCAAGGTATGAGCGGCAGTCCAATTATTCAAAATAATAAAATAATAGGGGCTGTAACTCATGTAATAGTTGATAATCCAACGACAGGATATGGTATTTCTATTATCAAAATGTTAGAAGAAGGTGAAAAGTAACCTTCTTTTATTTTAGGCTTGATATTTAAAGCATTTTTTGTTAAAATTAATCTTGTCATGGCGGAATTGGTGAAGTGATTAACACGCCGGATTGTGGCTCCGGTATGCGTGGGTTTGAT
>CACZQI010000053.1 GCA_902783345.1 uncultured Erysipelotrichaceae bacterium | reverse complement strand
TAAAACTTATAATTTTTTGTCCATTATTAAAATTCTTAAGTTAGCATAACTTGGCTACTAAGTGAAGAACTTAGTAGTCTTTTTTTATTTCCTTTAACATATAATTTGTTGGAGGATAATATGGAACTATATGGACTAACTGATGAAGAAGTAAGTGTAGCAAGAGAAAAATATGGTAGTAATGAAATTATTGA
Source organism: uncultured Erysipelotrichaceae bacterium (assembly GCA_902783345.1). Next base: position 14,099 of record CACZQI010000053.1, on the reverse strand, counting down.
AACTGAAAAAAACACATTTTTAAAACTTTTTATTGAATCTTTAGGAGATCCAATGATAAAGATACTTTTAATTGTATTAGCTGTTAAATTAGTATTTTTATTTGCTGATTTTAATTGGTTTGAAACTTTAGGTATTTTAATAGCGATCTTTCTAGCCTCGTTTATTTCAACTATAAGTGAATATGGTAGTGATAAAGCCTTTAAAAAACTTTTAGAAAGTAATAATCAAAAAACATGTAAGGTTAAAAGAAATAATATATTAAAAATTATAAATATAAATGATGCTGTAGTAGGCGATATCATTTATTTAAATGGTGGAGATTTTATTCCAGCGGATGGGAAAATAATTGATGGTCATATTTTAGTAGATGAAGCATCTATTAATGGTGAAAGTAAAGAAACATATAAAGCATACAATATTGCTGGTGAAAAAAATAAAGTCTATAAGGGAACAATAGTAAGTTCTGGTGAATGTATTATTAAAGTTACAAAAGTAGGTGCATCAACTTTATTTGGTAAAATAGCGACTGAAGTACAAGAAAAAAGTGATGTAAGTCCTTTAACAATTAGATTAAGACATTTAGCTGGTGTTATAAGTAAGATTGGTTATGTTGGAGCATTTTTAGTTTTCTTTTCTTATCTTTTTTCGGTTTTAATTATTGCTAATAAATTTGATTTAATGTTAATAACTAATGCAGTTACGAACATTCCTTTACTTTTAGATTACATTATTTATGCTTTAACTTTAAGTGTTACTATTATAATAGTAGCCGTTCCTGAGGGACTACCTATGATGATTGCTTTAGTCCTTTCAACTAATATGAAAAAAATGGTTAAACAAAATATTTTGGTAAGAAAAATGATGGGAATTGAAACAACCGGTTCTTTAAATGTTTTACTTACTGATAAAACAGGTACTTTAACTAATGGTAAATTATCAGTTTATGGTTTTATTGATTATGATGAAAACCTTTATAATAGTGATGTTGAATTATCTAAATATCATAATTTATATACTTTAGTAGGTAATGCTAGTGTTTTAAATAATGATGCTATTGTATCTGAAAATCAAATAATTAATGGAAATTCTACAGATAAAGCTTTAATTAAGTTTATGAGTTATGTTCCAAGTGAAAAAATTATTGCTAAAGAAAGTTTTGATAGTAATAAAAAATATTCATCAGTTACTACAAATGATTCGATATATTATAAAGGAGCGCCTGAAGTTCTTCTTTCAAAATGTAAGTTTTATTATTCTAAAAATAATCAGAAAAGTATATTAAATAAAGAAAGAGTAGAAAAAGTAATATCTAAATATATGCATAAAGGTTATAGGGTTATTTTAGTTGCCTATTCATCAAAAGTAAGTACTGATTTAATATATTTAGGATTAATGCTTTTAAAAGATGGTCTTAGAAAAGAAGCTAAAGAAGGGGTAGATTTAATTAAAAACGCTGGAGTTCATATTATTATGATAACAGGTGATGCTTTAGATACTGCTGTTTATATTGGTAATGAATTAAATCTAGTAAGTCCTGGTGATTTATGTTTAACTAGTAGTGATTTACAAATGATGAGTGATGATGAAATAAAAATAAATTTAAATAAAATAAAAATTATCGCACGTGCTAAACCTAATGATAAAAGTAGAATGGTTAATATTATTAAAGAAATGAATTTAGTTGTAGGTATGACTGGTGATGGAATAAATGATGCTGCAGCACTTAAAAAAGCCGATGTTGGCTTTTCAATGGGAAGTGGAACTGATGTTGCTAAAGAAGCAAGTGATATTGTTATTTTAGATGATAATATTAATTCAATTAGTATGGCTATATTATTTGGCAGAACAATTTTTAAAAATATTCGTAAATTTATTATTTTCCAATTAACAGTTAATATATGTGCGATGAGTTTAAGTATAGTTGGGCCTTTTATTGGGCTAAGTACTCCTGTTACTGTTATGCAAATGCTTTGGATAAATATGATTATGGATACTTTAGCAGGTCTTGCTTTTGCATATGAAGAGCCACTAAAAAGTTATATGAAAGAAAAACCTATTACGAAAAATGAACCAATAATTAATAAATATATGTATGAAGAAATAATATTTACTGGTTTTTATTCAGCCTTTTTATGTATTTTCTTTTTAAAATTCCCATTATTTAAAGAATTAATTAGATATGATATTAATGATAAATATTTCTTAACTGCTTTCTTTTGTTTATTTGTTTTTATTGGTATTTTTAATGCATTTAATACACGTACTAATAAAATTAATCTATTTTACCGAATTGCTAATAATAAAGTTTTTTTAGTAATTTTCTTAGTAGTAGGGCTCGTTCAATTATATTTCATATATTTTGGTGGAAATATTTTTAGAACTTTTGGTTTAACTTTTAAAGAACTTATTTTAGTTTTATTACTAGCCTTTACTGTTATTCCTTTTGATATTTTAAGAAAATTAATTAGTAAAAGTGAAAGTGGAACAAATTATATTTAAGTTTCAAAGTGCAAAAATGATATTTTAAAGTGCAAATTTTGCACTTTGAATTTGTGAGTTATTTATAATTATGATACAATTTATTTGGTGGAAAAATGCAAGAATTTACTAGTGATTTTTTAAAATATTATTATTCAAATCCTTTAATTATAGCTATATTGTTATTAGGAATAATTTCTTTTATCTTTTATAAACAAATAGTGGGGTGGTTTGGTGAACATTGGACTAAAAAAGCCTTAAAAAAATTACCTAAAGATAAATATATAATTATAAATAATTTATTTCTAATGGTAAATAATAAAACATATCAAATAGATCATGTAATTATATCTAAATATGGTATTTTTTGCATTGAAACAAAGCAATATAATGGATTTATTACGGGAAATAAATATGATAAATATTGGGTAAGACATGCTGGTAAAAATAAATATTATTATTTAAATCCAATAAGGCAAAATTATGGGCATATAAAAGCATTATCGGAGTTATTAACTATTAACGATAATGATATTTATAATTTAGTCTGTATTTCAAGTAATGCTAAATTAAAAGTTGAAAATGATGGAGAACTAGTTAATTGTTATACAATTACTAATAAAATACTATCGTATGATAAAGAAATAATAAGTAATCCAAATGAAATTTATAAAATACTTAAAAACAGTAATATAAAAAATAAAAAGATGAAAAAAGAGCATATTAATAATATTCAAAATAATAATATAAAAGATATGACCAAATGCCCAAAATGTGGTGGAGAATTAGTTGAACGAAATGGACAATATGGTAAATTTATAGGCTGTTCTAATTATCCTAAATGTAAATATACTCAAAAAATTAATTCCTAGTAAAATATCCATTTTGAATAAATTTAGTTTCATTTACAATTATAAAAGCATTTTTATCAATTCTGTTAATAATGCTTTTTAATTTGTCTAAATCTTTTTTTACAATTTCAATCATTAAATAACTCTTATTACCATTAACTTTAATGCTTGTTAAACCAAAACCATGATTCTTTAAGTTATTTAAATCTTTTTTGGTTATCTTACTGGAAATAATATTAACTGTTAAATTACCATGAATAAGTTTAGAACTAAGTAAAATACCAATATATGTACCAGATGCAAATCCTAAAGAATAAACAATAGGTATAATTATCGATGTAATATCAGTATTAAGAGCTTCTCTTGCTACTAAAAACCAAATTAATACTTCAAAAAACGCGATTATGCTAGCAATTAGTTTCTTTTCTCTTACAATATAAAATGTTTTAATCGTGCCTAAAGAAACATCTAAAATTCTTGCAAAAAATATTTCTAAACATAGTAAAACTATTTTCATAAAGCACCTCACTATATATTATGGGTAAAATGCTTAAAAAGATAATTGAAATAGTTATAAGCCCATCATTTTATAGTCATTTATCATACGATAAATAAGAGGAGGAAAGAAAAATGTTATTTACAGTTAATGATACTAATTTATTTAATGATTATTTTAATGTTGATAATAATCCAAATGGTACTAATAATTTTAAAAAACCAACTAGTATTAGTGATGTATTAACTCCAAAACAAGGTTTAAATTTAGGCAATATGTTTGCAAGTGAATATGATCGATACAAGGATTATCGACCAAGAGAAGTTAAAGCCAAAAGCCCTAAAGAACAAGAACTATTAGAAATTAGAGAACTTGCTTTTGCAGTTAATGATTTAAATTTAAAATTAGATGTTGAACCTGATAATATGGAATATTTTAATTTATTTAAAGAATATGCAAGAGAATTAAATAAAGAGGTAGAAGAATACTCAAATAAGTATGATACTTTAGAAGTGTGCAAAGATTTAAAAAATGAGTTTACATGGTATAAAAATCCATGGCCATGGGAGGTTGATAAAAATGTTTAAGTATGAAAAGAATTTACCTTATCCAATAAATATTAAGAAAAAAGATCTTAAAATGGCTAAATATTTATTAACTCAATTTGGGGGTTCAAACTCAGAACTTGCCGCAGCACTTAGATATTTTAGTCAAAAATTTAGTATGCCAACAGCCGAAGGTAGAGCGCTTTTAAATGATATTGCGACTGAAGAACTAGGCCATGTAGAAATGATTTGTACAATGGTTTATCAACTTCTTTCTGGTGCAACTTTAGAAGAACTTGAAGCAAATGGATTATCAACTCAATATGCTGAACATGGTTATGGACTTTATCCAACTGATTCAAATGGAGTTCCATTTACGGTTACTTACTTTAACTCTGTAGGAGACCCAATTGCAGATTTAGCAGAAGACATGGCGGCTGAAGAAAAAGCTAGAGCAACTTATGAACATTTAATTGATTTAGCTAAAGATCCTGATGTTATTGATGTATTATTATTCTTACGCCAAAGAGAAGTAGTTCATTATAATCGTTTTAGAACGCTTTATGAAAAATATAAATATGAAATGAAGAATGACTAGTTCTTCTTTTTATATGTAAAGTTCATTCTATTTTTAACTATCTTATGATAAAATATTATAAGAGGTGGAAGTATGACTAAAAAAGAGAAAAGTAATTATCTTAAACTAGGGATTATTTTGTTAGTAACTGTGCTTATAACTTTAATAAGTGCTAATATTTATCGTAATTATCAAAATAATAAAAGTAATAAAAGTTATATTTCTAGATATGTTTCTAGTATTAGTTGTAATGAACTTGCAAATGCTATGACAGAAATGAATGCAAGTAGTTTTTTATATCTTAGTTATACTGGTAATAATAATATCTTTGATTTAGAGAGAAATTTAAAGAAAATTCTAAAAAATTATGATTTAGAAGATAAATTTATCTTTGTAGATTGTACTAAGGAAATTGATGAAAATAATCATGTTAAATCATTAAAAGATTTAATATCTATTGGTGATAATGAACTAACTTTACCAGCCATAATATATTTTAAAGATAATGCACCGGCTGATTATATTGATAGTAAAGAAGGACTTATTAAAGCCGCTGATTTTTCTAAAGTTTTAGACCGTAATGAAATAGAGGCAAGTAAATAATGCTTAATATTGTTTTATTTGAACCAGAAATACCAGGTAATACTGGAAATATTATGAGAACATGTGTGGCGACTCATACTCATCTTCATTTAATTAAACCATTAGGATTTAGTTTAGATGATAGTTATATTAAAAGAAGTGGAGTTAATTATATAAAAGATTGTAATTATACAGTCTATGAAAATATTGATGACTTTTATAGTAAAAATGAAGGAACATTTTATTATTTAACTAGATATGGTCATAAGCCTCATACCAGTTTTGATTATAGTGATAAAAATGAAAATATTTATTTTTTCTTTGGTAAAGAATCAACAGGTATTCCACCTAAACTTTTAAAACCTCATATTGATAAATGTATGAGAATTCCTATGACAGATAAAGTAAGAGCCTTAAATCTATCGAATAGTGTCGCGATAGTTTTGTATGAAGCCTTAAGACAGCAAGATTATTTGGATTTATTAAGAGATGAACCACATAAAAGTAAAAATTTTATTGAAGAAAGTATTGACTAAAAAAACGCTTAAAAGCGTTTTTATTTATTTTCAATATGAACAGCTCCTGTTGGACAACTTTCAGTAGCATTTTCGGCTTCTTTTGTTACTTCTTCATTTACAACCACAGGTGTATCAGAACCATCTACCCAAGCACAGTTATTAGGGGCAAGCATTGTACAAGCACCACACATAATACATTTATTTGGATCAATTACTAATTTTTTATCTTCCATAAATACATCCTTTCATTATCTTAATTATACATATCTATTATGGTAAAATTCAACTCTATATTTCATTATTTGACATTTTATGATATTATTATTTTAGGTGATAGTATGAACTCTCGAATGGATAAATATGAAATCGATATTCCTGAACTAAATAAACGAACCGAAAGAAATAAAGCTTTATATGAAGCAAATGATATGGGCAATTATGATAAATTTGATATTAATTCTAATGTTGAAGTTTTAAAAGATAATGCAAGAAGTATTGATGTGGACCAAATTAGAGATATGTTAGATAAAAAGTATCGTGATAATTTACCTCAAAGAAAATCTATTGATTTACCAGAGTATGAAGAACCAGAAGTAAAAGATAATCTTGAAGATACTAAGGAATATGACTTAAATAGTATTTTATCAAAAGTTAAAGAAGAAAGAGTAGTAAATTATGATAATTTAAGACTTAACAGTGCTTCTTCTTCTCAAGAATTAGTTGAAAAAATTAATAAGAAATATAATAAAGATGAAAAACAAGAGCAGGAATTAAGAGAACTTATTGATACTATTACATCTTTAGAACTTAAAAATCAAAAAAAGGATGCAGATCTTTTAGGTCTTTCTGATGATGAACCTACTAAAACAGATAATAGTATTGTAATGCCAAAAGTAGAGGAAGATTTTTATACTGGTAAACTTGCTGTAACTGAAGATGATTTAGATGATTTTAAAGATATGCAAGATGATATTAAATCAAATTCAATTTTTATTAAAATATTAGTATTTATCATTATTTTAATATTTATTGGAGTTGGTATATATGTTGCCAATAGTGTCTTTGATTTAGGTTTATTTTAAAAATTACAATTCTATTTTAGAATAGATTGTGATATATATTTATAAAGGAGGTAATTATGGACATAGTAATCTCTATCTTAATTGGAGCAGTATCAGGTTGGCTAGCTAGTTTAATAACTAATTCTAAAAGCGGGTTAATTAAAAACATTATCTTAGGATTAGTTGGTGGATTTGTTGGTGAATTCATTTGCAATTTACTTCACATTTCATTTGCTGGTTATGTAGGCACAATTGTAGTATCTGCTGCTGGGGCTTGCTTAGTAATATTTGTAGTTAATAAAATATTTAAATAAATTGTGATTGATTTATAATAATACTTTTGATATAATGAATATGCAAAGAAAATTTGCATAAAATAAAAAAGGAAACATTTCAGTTTGATACGCTGAATGTCTACCTATATTTGTTGAAGACATTTAAGCAATATGCTTAAGTGTCATTTTTTTATTACAATAATCATAACGATTAGGAGCAATAAAATGATAGAAAGATTTCTAAGAACTTTTAAAATAAAAATTCTTTTCTTCATTTATATCAAACCTCCTCTCTTAGCAAGATTTGGTAGACACTCAGCAACTGAACTATTTCCTAAATTCATTATATCAAAAGAAAATGTTTATATCAATAAAATACTTTCTATTTAATTAATATTTTAATGTACGCTAATTTTTATGTATTCATAAAATATAAAGAGGGATATTTTATGAAAATAATTGTTTATGCAATAACTAAAAATGAAGAAAAGTTTGTAAATCGTTGGTATAATTCTATGAAAGAAGCTGATGAAATATATGTATTAGACACTGGTTCTACTGATAAAACAGTTTCTTTATTAAAAGAATTAGGTGTTCATGTTAAAAAAGAAGAAATAAATCCTTTTAGGTTTGATGTAGCTCGTAATAAATCACTTGATATGGTGCCTATGGATGCAGATATTTGTGTATGTACTGATTTAGATGAAATATTTGATAAAGGTTGGAGAAAAAAGTTAGAAGAAAAGTTTAGCGGGTTTAATAGATGTAGATATAATTATATTTGGTCTTTTGATAAATATGGAAATCCTGCTGTTAATTTTTATCAAGAAAAAATTCATACAAGAAAAGGATATACTTGGGTAAATCCGGTACATGAAGTTTTAAAATGTAGTTTAGATAATGAAAAAGTTATAACTATTCCAGAAATTACTTTAAAGCATTATCCAGATAGTACTAAATCACGTTCATCATATTTACCTTTACTAGAACTTGCTATTAAGGAAAATCCTAATAATGATAGAAATATGCATTATTTAGGGCGTGAATATATGTTTTATGGAATGTATGATAAAGCTATTGAAACATTAAAGAAGCATTTAGAGATGGAATCGGCTACTTGGGCTGAAGAAAGATGTGCTTCATTAAGATTTATTTCTAGGTGTTATAAAATGAAAGGTGATTATCAAGATGCTTTAAAATATGGCCTTATGGCAGTAAGTGAAAGTCCAAATGCTCGTGAGCCTTATTTAGAAGTAGCCTATGCATATTATCTTTTAGAAAATTATAAAATGTGTGCTTTATATTTAGAATTAGGCTTAGAAATTAAAGAAAATCAAAAAATATATATTAATGAACCAGATTGTTATAATGGAACAATGGAAGATTTACTTGCTGTTTGTTTATATTATTTATCTGATTATAAAAGGTCTTTAGAATATGCTAATCTAGCTTTAGAAAAAGATCCAGAAAATGAAAGAATAAAGAATAACCGAGAGTTAATTTTAAATAAAAATAATTAACTCTTTTCTTTTACGTTTAAGTTAATTTGTGTTATAGTATTGTCGTGATGTTTAATGAAAAACTTAATTAATGCATATTTAGGTGATGCAGTTTATGAATTATATGTTAGAAAATATCTTATAAGTAAAAATATTGCAAGTGTTAATGAGCTTCAAACTAAATCTTTAGATTATGTTAGCGCGGTAAGTCAAAGAAAAATCCTTGAAAATTTAATTAATAAAAATTTTTTAACTGATGAAGAAATTGAAATTGTAAATAAAGGTCGTAATGCAGATAGTCATAAAAGTAAAACAACTGATGTTATAACATATCATAAAGCAACTGGTTTTGAATGTTTAATTGGTTATTTATATCAAAATAATAAAGAAAGATTAGATGAAATAATGGAGGAAGTATTATGCGGGTAAGTGGTAAAAATGTATTTAATGAATTAGATTTTAAAATGGTTCGTAAAGTTTATTTAGCAAATAACTTTAAAGACCAAAGTATTATGCAAAAAATTAAAGATAATAATTTAAAATATATAATTACAGATGTTAAAGTAATGGATAAAATGGCACCTCATCATCAAGGTATTATTGTGGAAATAAATGATTATAATTATGGTTCTATGGATGATATAAAGAATGATGATAATTTTGTTTTAATCTTAGATCATTTAGAAGATCCACATAATTTTGGGGCGATTATTCGTTCAGCTGAAGCAAGAGGGGTTAGACATATTATTATTCCCAAAGATAGAAGTGTTGTTGTTAATGAAACTGTTATGAAAATAAGTACTGGAGCTTTATCTAGAGTAAATGTTATTATGGTAAATAATTTAGTTAGTGCGATAAATATTTTAAAGGATAATGGTTTCTTTGTCTATGCAGCTGAAGCTGATGGAGAGAACTATAAAACTGTAGATTATGCTGATAAAATATGTTTAGTAATTGGTTCAGAAGGTTTTGGGCTTTCTAGATTAGTTAGAGAAAACGCTGATATGATTATAAGCATTCCAATGAAGGGTAAAGTAAACTCTTTAAATGCTTCAGTCAGTTCTGGAATACTTTTATTTGGTATAGGTGAATAATGGAATTTACAGATGATGAATTAACATTAATGGTTTGTGAAAATAATGAAGATGCTAAAGATGTTTTATATGATAAATATAATTATATTATAGATATTATAATGTCTAAATATAAAAAGAGTATTTATGGTTTAGGACTAGACTACTTAGAAGTAAAACAAGAGGCTTTAGTGGCTTTTTCTGATGCTTTAATAAGATACTCTGATTCTAAAGAAACAAGTTTACCTACCTTTATTTCTGTTGTTGTGGAAAGAAAAGTTCAAAATTGTATTAGAAAAGCCGATACTATAAAAAATAAAGTGCATAATGAATCATATAGTTTAGAACAAGAATATGAAAATTTTAAAAGACCTTTAGAAGAGATAATTGGAGATAATAAGGCAAATCCATTATTTAAAATGGAAAATGAAGAACACTATAATGAACTTATTAAAAAGATTAATTCCGCGTTGTCTCCTTTTGAAAAAGATGTTTATGATTTAGTTATTAATGAATTTAATTATCAGGATATTGCCAAGATTTTAAATAAAGAACCTAAACAAATAGATAATACTATTCAAAGGATTCGTAATAAGATAAAAGACTTATTGTAAAGAGTGTGTCAAATTTTTCAAAACTATTGCAAATTTAATAAGGCATCTTATAATAACTAAGCGAAAGGAAGAAATATGAAAGAAGAAAAAATTAATGGTAAAGTTTTAAAAAGTGTATTATTTATTACAGTTATTGCTAGTTTAATAATAACAATAATTACTCGCTTAAATATTAATGAATATATTAAATATGTTATTGGTCCAATTATGGTAATACTTTTAAGTTATACAGCGTTTGTTAATACTTTAAAAGTTAGTTTAAATAAAAAAAGTTACTTTTATTTAGCATATATCTTTATAATATTAAATAGTTATTTTATTATACCGCTTGCTGAAGTAAATAAATATTTAAATATTATTGTTGTGCCTATCTTGACATCAATATATGTCTTTACTTTAGTTAATCCAAACTATAAGTTAAATTTAAACTTTATATGGTGGTTTACAAAACTTATTCCAGGATATTTATTTTCAAATATGGAATATATAGAAGCATCAATTAAAGAAGTAAGTTTAAAAAATAGTAAATTAAAAGATGTTTTAAAAGGATTGTTAATAGGAGTGCCAATTTTAATTATCCTGATGCTTTTACTTACTCATGGAGATGGTTATTTTAATTCATTTATAGGAAAATTAATAAGCAAAGTAAACTTTAGTTTAAGTTTTGATACTATTATTGAAATAGTTATGACAATAGTTATATCATTTATCTTTATCTTTTCAACCACTATAAATATTTATCAAATGCATAAAGCTAAAGAAAAAGAATATAAAAGTGTTGATGTTAGTAACATTATTAGTTATATAGTTTTAGGTTTAGTTAATTTAGTATATATCTTGTTTTTAATATCTGAAATATCTAAACTAACTACTAATTTTTTAAACATACCAGTAGAATATACTTATGCTAAATATGCTAGAGAAGGTTTCTTTGAACTTTTAGGAGTTTCAACGATTAACTTCATAATATTAATATTCTATTTGAATTTTGCTAAAGCAAATGATAATAAATGGATTAAAAGATTATTAAGTTTAATAATTATCTTCTCAATATTTATCATATTTAATTCATATTATCGTATGGGATTATACATTTTTGAATATGGATTTACGATTTTAAGAATGCAAGTTATATTATTCTTAGCCCTAGAACTAATATTCTTTATAATTTTAACGATAAAATTAAATGGTAAATTAAAAAGCAATAATAACTTAAAATACTTAATTATTATGCTTGCTACATATTTTTTAAATGTTTATTTATGTAATGAATTAGTTATAAATTTCATAAATAATATATGGGGAAAATAATCAAAAAGTTGCGTATTTAAAGCTTATGCAACTTTTTATTTGACAAAATTGGAATTTTGTATTAAAATAACAAACCATAAATTGATGAAATGGGGATTGAAATTTATGAAAAACAAAAGATTTAAAGTTAGATTAATTTCTACAGCATTATCAGCATTATTAGTAGGAAATGCTGGTGCTGCTATGCAAACAGAAGGATTTGCAGAAGACGCTATTGAAGATACATCATTTGAACCAGTATTAGATGGTAATATCCAAACTACTATTTTCTTTGGTGAAGATGCACCAGAAGCTTCTTATGAAGAACCAAGTGCACCAGCACAAGAAGTTAGTGAACCTGCAGCAGAGCCAGCACAAGAAGTAGCTGTACCTGCTGAAGAAAGCACTAATGAAGAATGGATTAGTTTACCAGAACATTATGAAGAAGATGGTCCAGCAGAAATGCCAGAAAAGAAAATTATTCCTGCTAAAGAAATTGAACCAGAACCAACACCTGAACCAGTAATTCCATATATTCCTGAAGAAGAAAAAATCGTAATAGTTGTTGATAAAGTTGATGAAGAAGGAAATGTTGTTATTGGCGCTACTTTACAAATTTTAGATGTAAATGGAAATGTAGTAGATGAATGGGTATCTAATGGTACAAAACATATTGCTATGTTAAAAGAAGGTACTTACACTTTACATGAAAAAGAAGCACCAAAAGGTTATACTGTTGCTGAAGATCAAACATTCAAAGTTAAAATTAAAGTAGATGAAGTACTTGCTGACACAGATCATGACAATAGTCCTGAAGTATGTTGGCATAATAAAGGTGTTTCACTTTATTATATTGAAAGTGAAGGACAAAAAGAAGAAGTTTATTGTATTAATCAAGATTTAAGAGAACCAAATGGTATTATTTATGATGGTGTTATCTTTAATGATGAAAACATTAGAGAATATATTCCATTAGCAGATCAATCTATGCTTGATATTGAATTATATAATAAATTACTTGATATTATCTATCATAGAACTTTAGTAACAGATTTATTTCCAGAAGTAAGTGAAACTGCTATTAGATTAATGACTGAATATGCTCTTAAAACATATACATCAGCTGAAATTGTTACTAGACAAGTAAAATATGATGAATATGGTAATGTATTAAGAGATTATAACGGCAATGTTATCTATGAAGATATTAAATTTTTCAAATATTTTAGATATGATGCTAATAGTGAAAAAGGTTATGTTATTGACCCAGGTAATGGTAATGGTTTAGGATTACTAGCAGAACATTGGTATAATCAACATGGTATGAAATTACCTGAAGAATATGCATTATTATTTAATTACTTAATTAGTGATTTAGATAAACATCCAGAAGATATGTACTTATATATTTATTCTGCTAAAGATGTTAATGAAGATGCAGATGAATATCAAAACTTATTAGGTATTTACTCTGATGAATACAGAACTTCATTTACAGTAGTTGATGAAAAAGAACAAAAAGGTATAATATCATCATCTGAGCTTAGAGATGCTATTGCTAATGGTAATAGTGCACAAAATGAAACGATTATTGAAAGAGAAACATCTGAAAAAGATGGTATGACTTTTGAAGAAAAATTAATCGCAGCTGTTGCTGGACTTGGTGTTGCTAGTGTAGGAACATTATTAATAGCAACTAAAAAAGGCAAAAAGAAAACTAAAAAATTAAATAAATAAAAATTCGCAATTTAAAATTTGCGAATTTTTAAATTGACTAATTGATATAATTATAATAAAATACTTTTAATTAGTTATTATACGAAATGAAAGAGGTTATAAAATGAAAAGATTTAAAGTAAGACTGTTATCAACGGCACTATCAGCATTATTAGTAGGAAATATTGGTATGGCTTTACAAGCCCCAGCTTTTGCAATGGATGATGATTACAATTTAGAGGATACTGATTTTGTAATGAATGAAGAAGATTATGAAGCATTATTATTAAAGAAAAAAGAAGAAGATGAAGAAGAAAATGATTTTGATAATGACGATTTAGATAATGATGATAATGCTTATGAAGATGATAATGACGATTTAGATAATGATGACAATGATTATGAAAATGATAATGACGATTTAGATAATGACGATAATGATTATGAAGATGATGATGATTTAGATAATGACGATAATGATTACGAAGATGATAATGACGATTTAGATAACGACGATAATGAT
>CACZQI010000052.1 GCA_902783345.1 uncultured Erysipelotrichaceae bacterium | reverse complement strand
AATGGAAAAAGAATTAAAAGAAGAAATAATAGATGCAGTAGAAGAATATAATGAAGATGCCGATGAACAATTATTCTATGATAAAGAATTAGATGATTGGAAAGTAAGACAAGGGGCATTAGATGATGCTAAAAGTGAAGGTGCTAAAGAAGAAAAAATATCTATTGCAAAGAATCTTTTAAAAGAAAATATTCCAATTGATATAATTTCTAAAACAACTGGATTATCTACCAAAGAATTAGAAAGTATCAAAAATAACTAATATAAAAATTATCTTACATTAGTCAAAACTAAAAACCTCCTTCTTTTTGTATAATATCTTTATTCTAGGGCATAATGATATTAGGAGGAATTATTTTGAAAAAGAAAATAATATCATTATTTAGTTTAATTATTTTAGTAGGATGTTTATTTGGGTGTGGGAATATGAATACACCAAAGAAAAAAGTTCAAACGCTTTTATCTAGTTATCAAAATAATGGAGAATCTATTATTAGTGAGTTAAATGATTATGTTAAAACTCTTACTGCTGATGATAAAACATTTGAAGAGTATAAAAAAGTATATTTAAGACAATATCAAGACTTAACTTATGAGATAAAAGATGAAACTATTGATGGAGATAATGCCACTGTAACTGCTCAAATAGAAGTATATGATTATTATAAAGTTAATAACGATGTTAATAATTATATAAGTACTAATCCCAATGATTTTGCAACAGATGGTGTTTATGATACTAATAAAGGATTATTATATCGAATAGGTGAACTTAGTAAATCAAAAGATCGAATAAAGTATACTCTTACATTAAATTTAACTAAAGTAAATGATGACTGGACAATTGATAATTTAACTAATGAAGACTTAGAAAAAATACATGGGACATATGCTCATTAATTTCTAAGTCTTTTTTTATTTTTTTAGAATAAATTTAACTAGGTGGTTTATGAAAAAAATATTATTATTTATTATTCTTTTATTTCCTTTGTTCGTTTTAGCGGAAGAAATACCTTTAGCACAAAATGCTGGCTCTTCTATTTTGATGGAATATTCAACTGGTAAGGTACTGTATGAAAGAAGTGCTAATGAAAAAATGGCTCCAGCATCAATGACTAAAATTATGACTATGCTTTTATTTATGGAAGCTTTAGAAGAAGGTAAAATATCTTTAAATGATATGATACCAATATCTGCTAATGCCGCATCAATGGGTGGTTCACAAGTATTTTTAGAGCCTAATAGTGAAATTAAAGCTGAAGAATTATTAAAATCAATTGCGGTTGCTTCTGCTAATGATTCGGCTGTTGCCATTGCAGAAGCCATAGCGGGAACAACTGATGCTTTTGTAAATAAAATGAATGAAAAGGCAAAAAGCTTAGGGTGCATTAATACTAATTTTGTTAATGTTCATGGTTTAGATGCTGAAAATCATTATACGACAGCTTATGATATGGCTTTAATGGCTAGAGAACTTTTAAAATATGATGATATCTTAAAATATTCTAGTATTTATGAAGCTTATTTAAAAAAGCCTGATGGTACAAGCACTTGGATGGTTAATACTAATAAACTAATTAAATATTACAATGGTTTAGATGGTTTAAAAACAGGTTATACTTCTAATGCTGGTTATTGTTTAACTGCAACTGCTAAAAGAAGTGGGATGAGACTTATTAGTGTTCTTATGAAAGAGCCTACTAGTCAAGTTAGAAATAGTGAAACAATTGATTTATTAAATTATGGTTTTACCAATTATAAAATTAAAACTGTTTTAAATAAAGATAAAGTTTTAGGCTCAGTTGAAGTTTTAAATGGTAAAAAAGAAGAAGTTAATATTAAACTTATAGAGGATGCTACTAACCTAGAAGGAATTAATGAAGAAAATAATTATACTTATAATATTAAAGTAGATAAAATAAAAGCCCCTGTTAAAGTAGGCGATAAAGTTGGGTATTTAGAAGTTATTGTAAATGGTAAAGTTTTAAAAAAAGTTGATATAACTGTTACAGAAGATGTTAAAAAAGCAAATCTATGGGATTTATATAAAAGAAATTTAAATGCCTTTTTAACAGGTAACTAAACTTAGAGTAAAAATCTAAGTTTTTATAATTTGATTAAAAAATAAAAAAAGCATATACTTAAATTAGGGAAGTGAGAATAATATGAAAGTATTATTAATTATTGGTGGTCAAAGTACGGAAAATGAAGTTTCAAGAATGAGCGCGACTAATATATATAAAAATATTAATAAAAATCATGAGGTAAGTGTAGTTGGAATTAATAAAGAAGGAGTTTGGTATAAACTTACAACAGATGATTTTATAAGTGATAATTGGCTTAATGGCGCTAAAAAAATAACTGATGTGTTTTCCTTTTTGAAAAAGTTTGATGTTGCTTTTCCAGTTTTACATGGAAAGTGGGGAGAAGATGGCACTATTCAAGGTTTACTAGAATTAAATAATGTTCCTTATGTTGGTATGAAAGTTTTAGGTTCGGCTATTGGACTTGATAAAGTTTATACTAAAATAGTGCTTCAAAATTATGATATTAAAATGGTCCCTTATTTATATGTTCGAAAAAAGAGTGATGAGAGTTTTGTTATTATTAATAATAACTTTGAAGAAGAAGTTGATATTTTAAATAAGGTTAATGAAAAATTAACATATCCAGTTTTTGTTAAAGCAGCTAATGGTGGTTCATCAGTTGGATGCTTTAAAGTAAATAATGAAAACGATTTAATGGAAAAAATTAAAGAAGCAAGCGTTTATGATGAAAAAATTTTAATCGAACAAGCTATTAATGCACGTGAACTTGAAGTAGCTATTTTAGGTACAGAAGATATATTAGTATCTAAAGTAGGGGAAGTTTTACCTCATGGTGAATTTTATACTTATGATTCAAAATATAATGATAAATCATCTAATGTTCAAATTCCTGCTAAAATAAGTGCTGAAGATATGGCTTATATTCGACGTACCGCTAAAAAAATATTTAAAATATTAGATGGGCATGGACTATCTCGCTGTGATTTTTTTAAAGATAAAGATACGGGAGAAATCTATTTTAATGAAATAAATACGATGCCAGGATTTACTGATATATCAATGTATCCAATGCTAATAAATGAAATGGGTATCGATAGTGCCACTTTAATAGATAAATTATTACTTTTAGCCTTGAAATAAATAATATTTTTTGCTAAGATATTAATGGCTTTAAGCCAAATATGTACACAAACTGATTAACTTTTCTAGTGGCCAAAGGTTGAAAAGTTAAGAAGACGTTTGTGGGTAAATAACGAAAGGATTGTGAGAATTATGGCTGTTGTTTCTATGAGTTACTTATTAGAAGCAGGTGTTCATTTTGGACATCAAACTAAAAGATGGAATCCTAAAATGAAGGAATACATCTTTACTGCTAGAGATGATATTTATATTATCGATCTAGAAAAAACTGCAGAATGCATT